>CALMZE010000091.1 GCA_937870585.1 uncultured Sphingomonadales bacterium
AGGACTCCCAGCCCCCATACAACCACAATGGCAGTTCGCGGAGGTGGCGGGATAAGCGGAAATCAATACTGACACAGATGGAAGGGGGAGGATCCGGATCGCCCCCCAGCTCATGGGAAATGCGTAAATTTTCGACCCCATTCATTCGTCAATCATCAATCCTCTATCGTCTCGGCGGCCATTTGCGAATCGGAATGGCCGCGCTATGCAGTGATCATGGATGAGAGGAGCAGAAGATGACTCAGGATTTTCCGCAAGGCGCTGCGATCATTTTCGGGGGTAGCGGCGGCATAGGGCAGGGCGTCGCGCTGGAATTTGCGCGCGCGGGCGCGCCGGTCGCCATCGTCTATCGCAGCAAGAAGGAGGTCGCGGAACGCGTTGCCGCAGATATTGAAGCATTGGGCATGGCTGCGTCTATCCATCAGGCTGATGTCTGCGCGCCTGAACAGGTGAAGGCGGCAGTCGAGGCCGCGATTGCAACGCATGGCCGCCTCCATTCGATGGTCTGGGGGGCTGGGCCGCTGGTCGATCAGAAACCGATTGCGGAGTGGAGCGCGGCGCAGTTCCGCACCGCGATGGAAGTGGAAGCGTTCGGGTTTTACAATGCCGCGCGCGAGCTCATTCCGCATTTCCGCGCGATGGGTGGCGGCTCGTTCGTTCATCTGGGGTCTGCCGGGCATGACTGGTTTCCCAAGCTGGACGGGCTTTCGGTCGTGCCCAAAGCCTCGAACGAAGCGCTGATCAAGGGCATCGCCAAAGAAGAGGGCATTCACAATATCCGCGCCAACACCGTCCTGGTGGGTGTGATCGAAGCCGGCATGTTCCTTGAACTCACCAAACAGGGCCAGCTCGATCAGCATTGGGTGGATGAAACGCATAAGCTGCTGGCGCTGAAGCGCTGGGGCCAGCCGTCTGACATCGGGCAGGCGGCGGTCTTCTTTGCCTCTAACCGTGCCAATTATGTGACGGGGCAGACGATTTCAGTTTCGGGCGGCTTCGGTGTCTGAGACAGGGGATCGCAGCGCGCTCCAGCAGCTTGTCACCCTCTATTGTCACGCGGTTGACCGGCGGGATTATGGTCTGCTGCGCAGTCTCTATCATGATGATGCCATTGATGATCATGGCGCGATGTTTTGTGGGTCGCCCGATGACTATGTCGTCTGGCTGCCGGGCATGATGGCCAATTGGCAGGCGACGCGGCACAGCCTTACCAACATGCTGTTCCTGATTGATGGTGATGCCGCAGATGGAGAGATCGTAACCGACGCCTGGCATCGCACGCTGGATGGAACCCGCGACATTATCGCGCATGGTCGCTATCTTGATCGCTATCAGCGGCGCGCGGGCGTGTGGAAATTCTGGCGGCGCGCGCTTGTGCTCGACTGGATGGAGGAGCGCGCGGTTGTGCAGGCGGAGGGTCCGGATGAAGGTGTTGCCAAGGGCCGGGCTGATGCGGATGATCCGGTTTATGCGCGATTACCCTTGTTCAAGGCGCAGCGCGATGCCGCGAATCAGGAAAGCGTGTAAAGGGGATCCGCTCCATACTCCTTGACTTTTGTGGAGTTTTGGACAAGGCGAGGGGCGTTGAGGCAGAGGGGCAAGCCCCGCCGACCCTATTTTTCCGGACACTATCCGCATGAACTTTGCCGATCTCGGCCTTTCCGATGAACTGCTGCGTGCCGTCACTGAGTCGGGCTATGATACGCCGACCCCTATTCAGGCGAACGCCATCCCTTCTGTTTTGATGATGCGCGACATGATCGGCATTGCGCAGACCGGCACGGGGAAGACGGCCAGCTTCGTGCTGCCGATGATCGACATTCTCGCCCATGGCCGCACCCGCGCGCTGATGCCGCGCTCGCTCATATTGGAGCCGACGCGCGAACTCGCTGCGCAGGTTGCCGAGAATTTCGAGAAATACGGCAAATATCACAAGCTCTCCATGGCGTTGCTGATTGGCGGCGTGCAGATGGGCGATCAGGTCAAGGCGCTGGAAAAGGGCGTGGACGTGCTGATTGCCACGCCCGGCCGCCTGATGGATCTCTTCGAGCGCGGCAAGATTTTGCTCACCGGCTGTTCGCTGCTGGTGATCGACGAGGCCGACCGGATGCTTGACATGGGCTTTATTCCGGACATCGAGAATATCTGCACCAAGCTGCCCGCCAACCGCCAGACCTTGTTGTTTTCAGCGACGATGCCGCCGCCGATCAAGAAGCTGGCAGACAAGTTTCTCTCCAATCCCAAAATGATTGAAGTGGCGCGTCCGGCGGAAGCGAACACCAACATCACGCAGGCGCTGGTGCCCGCCGAGACCCGCAAAAAGCGCGAAATTCTGCGTGGATTGCTGGCGGCAGAAGATGTTGCCACCGCAATTATCTTCTGCAACCGCAAGACGACGGTGCGGGAGCTCGCCAAATCGCTCCAGCAGCACCGCTTCCGCGCCTCTGAAATCCATGGCGATATGGATCAGTCGAGCCGCCTGAAGGAACTGGAGCGCTTCAAATCTGGTGAGATCAACATCCTTGTCGCGTCTGACGTTGCGGCGCGCGGGCTCGACATTAAGGGCGTCAGCCACGTCTTCAATTTCGACGTGCCCTGGCATCCCGATGACTATGTTCACCGCATTGGCCGCACCGGTCGCGCCGGGGCCAAGGGCAAGGCGTTCACTCTCATCACCAAAGAGGATGAGGAAGCTGTCGCCAATATCGAAAAACTGACCTCCACCAAGATAGAGCGAATCGCTCCCGTTGAGGTGGCTCCGGAGCGCGAACCCCGCGAACCGCGAGAGCCCCGGCCTGCCCGTGAGGCGCGGCCTCCGCGTGAAGCGCGCGAGCCGCGACCAGAACGGGCTCCCAGAGAGGCCGCACGCGCTGATGCCAATCGCCATGAGCGTGCGCGCCCGCAGCGCAAGTCTCATGTGCGTCACGATCCCTTCGCCAATGATCCGCCCGATGATGGCTGGAATGGCCCTGTGCCCGATTTCCTTCACGTAGGGCTTGGTTAAGCGATCCATCCTAAACGGACTGTCGTTGCCACGATTCGCTTTGGCGATCCAAAGCGCACGCATGGTTGACAGCGGCGGCCTGCGTGCCGACCTGCTGGTCAACAGAACAGGAGACGCACATCATGTCGGACATGCCAGAGGATCACGAAGCCGCCATCGCCGGCCCCGATGACGCCGAAACCGAGGCCGAGCGTAAGGCGCGGATGATCAAGGCCGGCATCGGCATAGGCGTGGGCTCCGCCGCTCTGGTTGCGGCCTTGCTCTATGCGAACAAGAGCCGCAAGAAGAAGGATCAGCCCGTTCATCCGCCGATCGACCGGGATTGAACCAGAGCCTCGCACAGCGCCGGACAAGCGAAGTCTTGGGCGCGCGCCAGGTTCTCGGCTCTGATGGGGCGTAGGGTGATGAACTTGGCACTGCTTTGTCAGTGCCTAAGAATGATGGATTTCCGGCACTTTGGACATCACGCTTTATTGGCATCGCGCCGGTGCAGTTTGCGCCGGATGAGCCTTCGCGAGCAGTTGGGCTGCAAGAATCACATGCGCGCTGTCAGCGCATTGCAGAAGCGGGTGACGCGCAGCGAGCGCGCTGCGATTTGAGTTGGCCTTTGGCGCGTTCGATCAGTTCGTTGAACAGCAAATTCTCCCCCGCAATCGTCACGCACCAACCTGACCCAGCCCTACGCCAAAGGTGTTAGAAAATGCATATTCTTCAAGAGAGTGGCGGAGACGGAGGGATTCGAACCCTCGGTACCGGATTTACCAGTACGACGG
>CALMZE010000092.1 GCA_937870585.1 uncultured Sphingomonadales bacterium
ATAATAGCGCGTTTCTTCGGTCGAGATCGCAAAGCGCGTCTTGTCGATAATCTGGCGCAGCGTAGCGGCAGGCAGATCAAAACGCGTCGGCAGATCGCCTTCGGCAATAACCGGAAAATCATCACGCGGCAGCGTTTGCAGGTTGAAGCGCGAGCGCGCAGCGACGACCTGCATCTTGCCATCCGACGCCGTCAGCGACACTTGCGAGCCTTCGGGCAGCTTGCGGGCAATGTCGAACAGGGTGTGCGCGGAGACGGTAGTCGCCCCAGCCTGCTCCACCTGCGCTTCAACCGTTTCATTGATCTGCAAATCAAGGTCCGTCGCCATCAGCCGCAAGCCATCGCCAGAGGCTTCGATCAGCACGTTGGAGAGGATCGGAATCGTGTTCCGCCGCTCCACCACCGATTGAACATGGCCCAGGCTCCGCAACAAAGCAGCCCGTTCGATTACAGCCTTCATGTCCAACCCCCGGTCTTGATCATGGTTGAGCGCACGCGCGCGATGTTTGGGGGACGGTCATGGAGAAGAATCCAATTTCCCGCAAGGCTGCTGAACGCTGGACAAACCAGAAAATTGGGGAGAAAAGCCCCGCCATGAGCATTCAAGGACGTATTTTCATCGCCCGTCACGGCGAAACCGTGTTCAACGTGGCCCGGCGGATGCAGGGCAACGCTGTAGACACCCCCCTTACCCGCCTGGGATTCGCGCAAGCGGACACGATGGGATCAGCACTCGCCAACTTTCTTGGCACGCATCAGGCGCTGCATCTTTTCTCCTCGCCCGCTGGCCGCGCGCTTCAGACGATGGCAATTGTAGCCGAACATATCGGCGCAAACTGGCACGACACGGTGCATGACAAGCGGCTTGAGGAGATCAATGTCGGATCGTGGGAAAAGCGCTATTACGCGGATGTGATGGCGGAACAGGGCGACATATTGGATATGGGCTCCGGCCTGTTCAGCGTGCGTCCGCCCGGCGGCGAATGGTATGATGAGATTGCCGCGCGGTTGCAGAACTGGATTGATGAGACCGCGCATATTCGCGGCGACCGGCTGGTGATCATGCACGGCATTTCCGCCCGCGTTTTGCGCGGCGTTCTGCTCGGTCTGGAGACGGACCCGCGCTGGGGCGCTCCGATTGCGCCCAATCTGCCGCAGGGCAGCATGGTGATGATTGGCGGCGGCGAGGAAAAGATCATCCACCTCGCTGGGGCTGAGGAGTGAGATGGGGATGGGCCGTACTGACTTTGGCCCTCACCTCCCCCGCACAAGCCCGCGATTCACTGGGTGTTTTTGAAGGCTGGGGCGCGTTTCGCGATGCCAGCCCTGCGCGCTGCTATGCCATTGCCGAACCCGATGAAGGCGAAAGCGGCGGCACGCACCGGCCCTTTGCCGCCATCAGTTGGTGGCCCAAGGACGGCGTGAAGGGGCAGATCCATTTCCGCCTCCGCTATGATCGCGGCGATGGGCGCGATGTCATGCTCTATGTCGGCAGCAAGCGCTGGCGCCTTTCCCCCGGCAAGGGCGACGCTTGGGCACCGAGCGCCCAGCATGATGCCTATATCATTGCAAAAATGCGCCAATCCACGTCGATGTCGATCAGCACGACCGGCCCCAAAGGCGGCAAATTCACCGATGTCTACACGCTGCAAGGGGCAGCCAGCGCGATGGATGCCGCAGCATTGGGCTGCGCAAAAGCCCGTTAACGACCTTGATTTGCGCGCGCATTTGGAGCGCCCCTTCTCAAATCGGTCAAATTATGGTAACAACTGAGTCAGTTACCGTTCCTTGAGCGGCAAGTGACCAAGACAGGAGCCGTCCTTCACGCATGGGAAAACGCCCGCACCTGCGATGTATCGCGCAGGAGGGGATGCTTTTCGCTGCTGGCCGACTCGCCCTGCGCGGTCAAGAACAGAAAGGTCTGCATTGATGGCTTCCACAGCGCCCAGTTTTGATGTTGGTGATTATGTTGTGTATCCCAAACACGGCGTTGGCCGGGTGATCGAACTGCAAAAGCAGGAAATCGCCGGTATGCATCTGGAGCTTTATGTGCTCCGCTTCGAAAAGGAAAAAATGACCCTCCGCGTGCCGACCAACAAGGTTGAATCGGTGGGGATGCGCAAGCTTTCTTCAGACAAGAAGATGCTGGAAGCGATGATCACCCTGAAGGGCAAGCCCAAGGTGAAGCGCACCATGTGGTCGCGCCGCGCGCAGGAATATGAAGCCAAGATCAACTCGGGCGATCTCGTTTCCATCGCAGAAGTGGTGCGAGACCTGTTCCGCGCCGAAGACCAGCCCGAACAAAGCTATTCCGAACGCCAGATTTTCGAAGCGGCGATCAGCCGTCTGGCGCGCGAACTGGCGGCTGTTGAGCAGATTGACGAGCCCGCAGCCATTGAAAAGCTGCTAGACGTGCTGCGCAAGGCGGCAGCGGCACTCGCCAAGACGAACGCGGTCGCCGAGTAAGGCCATGCTTCGCCCTGCCCTGCTGGCTGGAGCCGCCCTGCTGGCGGCACCCCCCGCATGGGCGGGCGAACGCGGATATACGGTGACCGAATTTGACCGTGTGGACGTGATCGGCCCGGTCTCGGTCATTGTTACCACCGGCAAAGGGCCATCCGCGCGCGCCACAGGAGCCACAGGCGCGCTCGACCGGGTGAGTGTGGAGGTGCGCAGCCGCCGCCTTGTCGTGCGGCCGCTCAAGAATGTCTGGGGCGGCAATGCAGCAGACGCGAACAGTCCCGTTACGATCCGCGTCACCACCTTTGCCGTGAAGGATGTGTTCGTTTCGGGCGTGGCCTCGGTCTCGGTTGATCGCATGAAGGCGCAGTCCCTGACCATCTGGGCGAGCGGCGCGGCCACAGCGACTGTTTCAGCGGTGGAAACCGACCGGCTGGGCCTCAATCAGGATGGCAGCGGGCTCATCAAGGTTTCGGGCAAGGCGCTGATGGCCAATATCAGCAACAAGGGCACCGGCCAGATCGACGCGCGGACCCTGTCCACCAACGATCTGACACTCACCTCGACCAGTTCGGGGCCGACCGCCGCGATGGCATTGCGCACGGCAAAGGTCGCTTCATTCGGGCAGGGGCCGGTTGCGATTGCGGGCGCTGCCAGCTGCACCGTCAATGCACCGGGCGGCGGGGCCGTGAGCTGCGGACGCGCGCGCCCGTGACATCCTCTCCTGACATCAGTCGCGCCGCCGCGCTGGCGGGCGTTGCGCACGGCTTTTTCGGGCGTGCGGGCGGATTTTCGACCGGGGCGCAGGCAGGGCTCAACGCTGGGCTGGGTTCGGGTGACGAACCCGAAGCGGTCGCCCGCAATCGCCGCCTCGCAACCGATGCCATCATCCCCGGCGCTGAACTGGTGAGCGTGTATCAGGTCCACTCCGCCATCGCCATCGAAGCGCAGGCGGGCATCGCCGATGCGGATCGTCCGCACGCCGACGCGCTGGTAACGAACCGGCCCGGCCTCGTGCTCGGCATCGTGACCGCCGATTGCGCGCCGTTACTGTTTGCAGACCAGGAAGCCGGCGTGATCGGCGCGGCGCACGCTGGATGGAAGGGCGCGCTGGGCGGCGTGACGGACGCGACCATCGCACTGATGGAAAGGCTTGGCGCAGAGCGCAGCCGCATCCACGCCGCCATCGGCCCGTGCATCGCGCGCGTCTCCTACGAAGTGGATGATGGCTTTGCCCGCCGCTTTGAAGAGCATGACCCGGCCAATGCCCGTTTCTTCTCGCCGGGCCGCGAAGGCCATCGCCAGTTCGATCTGGAAGCCTATGTCGGCGCACGGCTGACCGACGCAGGCATCGCCAGCGTCGAACCCATGGCCATCGACACCTATTCGCAGGCCGAACGCTATTACAGCTTCCGCCGCTCCACTCATCTGGGTGAGGCGACCTATGGGCGGCAGATTTCGCTGATCGGGCTCTAGGGCTGATCCACAGAACGTCGCCCCTGCCTTGTCGAGCGCGAGGACATGAGGGTGGAAAGAGCGACCTGACAAACCTTGTGCTCCGGCGAAGGCCGGAGCCTTGCGACATTGCAAAACCATGTGCGGCAGACCCCCGCATGGCTCCGGCTCAAGGCCGGAGCACGAGGCAACTCCGCCAAGGCTCATCCAACTCCCACACCACTTTCCCTCTTGTGACTCGCAGCGCACCGGCATAGGGACTTTACGTTATCGTAAAGCAAGAAGGATTCCTGACCATGGCAGACGCCTATATCATCGACGCTGTGCGCACACCGCGCGGCATCGGCAAGCCCGGCAAGGGCGCGCTTTCGCACCTGCATCCGCAGCACCTCGCCGCCACCGTGCTGAAGGCGATCAAGGAACGCAACAATCTGGACACAGAGACGGTGGACGATATCGTCTGGTCCACCTCCACCCAGAAGGGCAAGCAGGGCGGCGATCTCGGCCGTATGGCGGCGCTCGCTGCGGGCTATGACGTGAAAGCGTCGGGCACCACGCTCGACCGTTTCTGCGGCGGCGGCATCTCTTCAGTCAACTTTGCCACGGCCTCGATCATGTCGGGCATGGAAGATTGCGTGATCGCAGGCGGCACCGAAATGATGAGCTACACCGCCACCGTGGGTGCGGAAGAAGCCAATGCCGGCATCAAGCCGCTGGGCATGGGCTCGGGCAACAAGGCGCTCGACGCGATCCACCCCCAGTCGCATCAGGGCGTGTGCGGTGACGCGATTGCCGCAATCGAAGGCATTGATCGCGCCGCGCTCGACGCGCTCGCACTTGAAAGCCAGCGCCGCGCAGACATTGCCATCAAGGAAGGCCGCTTCAACAAGTCGGTCGTGCCGGTTCTCAACGAAGATGGCTCGGTCGCGCTCGATCATGAAGAATTCCCGCGTCCGGAAACGACCGCTGAAGGGCTCGCCAGCCTGAAGGCCTCGTTCGACGGCATTGCCGATTTCGATCTGGGCGGCTCCACCTTCCGCCAGCAGATCCTGCGCAAATATCCGGGTCTGGAATTCAAGGGCGTCCACCATGCGGGCAACAGCTCGGGCGTGGTCGATGGCGCAGCGGCAATCCTGCTCGCCTCCAAGAATTATGTCGAAAAGAACGGCCTGAAGCCGCGCGGTCGCATCGTGGCCTATGCCAACCAGGGCGATTGCCCCACGCTGATGCTCAACGCGCCGGTTCCTGCCGCCAAGAAGGTGCTGGAAAAGGCCGGGCTGAAGAAGGAAGACATCGACGTTTGGGAAATCAACGAAGCCTTCGCGGTTGTCGCTGAAAAGTTCATGCGCGATCTCGATCTGGATCGCTCCAAGGTGAACCCGAACGGCGGCGCCTGCGCGCTGGGCCACCCGATCGGCGCGACCGGCTCGATGCTGATCGGCACCGCGCTTGACGAACTGGAACGCACTGGTGGCCGCTATGGCCTGATCACCATGTGCGCCGCTGGCGGCATGGCTCCGGCGATCATCATCGAACGCCTCTAAGCGCTTCGCTGACGACTTAAAAAGGGGCATTCCGGGAAACCGGAGTGCCCTTTTTTCATGCGCGCGGTTGCGTTCGCCAACGCCTGCTTCACTATGCGGCAAAATCAAGAGGAGCCCCGCATGACCGATCTGCTGCTGCATCATTATGACAATTCCCCTTTTTCCGAAAAGGTGCGCGTTTGCCTGGGGATCAAGGGTTTGAGCTGGGGTGCTGTCGATCAACCCGTGATCATGCCCAAGCCCGATCTGCTGCCGCTGACCGGCGGCTATCGCAAAATTCCGGTGATGCAGATCGGTGCGGACATTTATTGCGACAGCGTGCTGATCGTGCGCGAGCTGGAGCGCCGCTTTCCCGAACCCACATTGTTCCCGGATGGCAATCGCGGCCTTGCGGCGGCCCTCGCGCTCTGGACTGACCGTTCCATGTTTCAGGCAGCGGTTGCGGTGATCTTCGGCAATCTGGGCGAGCATGTTGCGCCCGAATTCATCAAGGACCGCGAAGCGCTGAGCGGCGCGCCCTTCGATCTCGCCAAAATGAAAATGGCCATCCCGCACATGACAGACCAGTTGCGTGCGCATGGTGCGCTGATCGACGAGCAGCTGGCCGATGGCCGCACCTTCCTGACCGGGGAGACGCCCGGGCTCGCTGATGCCAACGTCTGGTACAATCTCTGGTTCATCGAAAACGCCTTCCCGCCCGCCGCGCCAATTCTGACCGATTATCCCCGCATCGCCGCCTGGTCAGAGCGCGTGCGCGGCATCGGCCATGGGACGCGTTCGGAGGTGACGCCTGCCGCCGCGCTGGAGCAGGCCAAGACTGCGACCCCAGCCCGCGGCAGCGTCTCCCCCGAACATGCCGATCTGGCCGGGAAGCCCGTCACGGTGTTTGCCGATGATTATGGCCGCGATCCGGTCAGCGGCACACTCTGGAGTTCCTCCGCCTTCCACTATGGCGTCGCGCGCACGGACCCGGCGCTGGGCGACATTGTGGTGCATGTACCGCGCATCGGCTTTGGGTTGCAGGCGGGAGCCTAAGTTCTCGCCCTGTGAGCCATGTCACTGGCCAGCCCGGGTCAGTGTGATAGACAGGCTTCAAGACCGGGACCGTCCCGGATGCAAGACAGGATGAACGCCATGAGCAAAACACCCGAACAGCCCGCAATCGAACTCAATGCAGACGAACTTGATCTCGCCGTGGGTGGCACGGTGAGCGTTGGCTCGGCCAGCGCGGCCCGGTCTGAAGTGATGCAGAAGGGTGGCTCTCCGGGCGTGCGCGAGGAAGACAAGAAATCCATTCTCGCCCCCGGCGCGACGGTCAGCCAGCCGTCCTGATCCAGCAGTCGACCGGATGCAGTTTGCGCTCGTCTCCCGGCTTGAGCTTGATCATCTGAACAGCCTGTTTGAGGCGGCCTGTGCGGCGCGCGCCATTCCTTTTGCGATGATATGCGCCGGGCAAGCCGCCCTCGCCCCGCTGGCCCCGGCTTCGGCGGGCCGCATGCTCTATTGCGCAGCGGCAGACCGGGCTTCGGTCCTGCTCGAAAAACTGCTCTTTACAGATGGAACAGCGGCGCTCCACGATCCGCATTTCATCTGCGATCATCCCGAAATCCTCTTCCGCCAGCGCGGCCTGCCCACACCCCGCACCGTTTTTGCGCCTGCGCCGGATGATGCGGGGCTGCTTCGTCAGGTCGAATGGCTTGGGGGGTGGCCGGTTGTCGTCAAACAACCGGGACTGGAGGGCGGGCGCGGTGTGGCGCTGGCGCACACGCTGACCGCGCTGAAAAGCATCCCACCGGGCGCGCTCATCCAGGCCTTCATACCGCATCAGCGAAGCTGGCGCGTCACAGTACTGGGCGATCAGGCCCTGGCCAGCACCGCAATGCGCCCGCCCACCGGAGATTTCCGCGCCAACGCGCCCGGTTTCTCGATTGATGCGGCGGCTGCGGTGCCCGCCGGGCTGGAGGCTTTGGCCATTTCCGCCGTTGCCGCACTGCGGCTGGACTTTGGCGGCGTGGACATCATCGAGCGCGAAGACGGCGCGCTTGCACTGTGCGAAGTCAATTTTCCCTGCGCTTTTGATTTTCAGCAGCAGGCCAATGGTGTCGATATCGCCGGAGCGATTGTTGAATATCTCGCAAGAAAGCTCTGAAGTCGGAGCATGTCCAACCACTGGGTGTGCGCTGGCGCACGTCGCCCAGCAGCACCCATTGCGACGACGTTAAACCGTCGTCGCCAGAGTCCACATCTTGCGGAGTTCGTCCACCGGCTTGAGCGTCCCGCCTTCTTCATAGTGCCAGAAGGTCCAGCCGTTGCAGCTTGGCGCGCCTTGCAGAGTGGCACCCAGCTTGTGGATCGATCCTGAGCCTGCATCACACACAAGTGAGCCATCGGCACGCACCACGGCGCTCCAGCGGCGCTTCGCGTCCCACACAGTGTCTCCGGGCTTCAGATAGCGATTTTCAACGAGCGTGCCGAACGCCACGCGCGGGGCAGACGTATCGGCCTGCATCGTCTTGAGCGCGGATTCATCCAGCGGCAGCGCGGCTTGAATGCGTTCCTGCGCGACGCTCACATAATCCGCCTCGCGCTCCACGCCGATGAAGTGACGTCCCAGACGCTTGGCGACCGCACCTGTGGTGCCCGTGCCGAAAAAGGGATCGAGCACGATGTCGCCCGGATTGGTGCAGGCGAGCAGGATGCGATAAAGCAACGCCTCCGGCTTCTGCGTGGGGTGCGCCTTGGTGCCGTTGCGCTTCAGCCGCTCCTGCCCGCCACAGATCGGAAAGGACCAGTCCGACCGCATTTGCAGTTCGTCATTGAGCGTCTTCATGGCGCGATAGTTGAAGGTGTATTTGGCCTTCTCGCCCTTGCTCGCCCAGATCAAAGTTTCATGCGCGTTGGTGAAGCGCGTGCCGCGGAAGTTGGGCATGGGGTTCACCTTGCGCCAGATGATGTCGTTGAGGATCCAGAAGCCTTCATCCTGTAACGTAGCACCCACGCGGAAGATGTTGTGATAGCTGCCAATCACCCACAAGGTACCATTGGGTTTCAAAATGCGCCGCGCTTCGGCCAGCCACGCCTTACTGAACGCATCATAGGCGGCGTTGCTGTCAAACTTGTCCCAGTCATTATCAACCGCGTCCACGCGCCCGCCTTCGGGCCGGAACAGATCGCCGCCGAGTTGCAGATTATAGGGCGGATCGGCAAACACCATGTCGATACAGGCGTCTGGCAGGCTGCGCATCGCTTCGATGCAGTCATCCATGATGATCTGGTCCAGCGGCAGGCGCACCGCAGCGTCCGTCTTTGTCTTCCGGACCTTTTCCAAAACCGCCATCGAACCACCCCTTTTCAGTCACGAAATCCCCTGCTGAGTCATCAGGAGTCTCGCGTCAAGTCAGATGGTTAACGCAAAAGGTTAAGAAATTAGTAAAGGCTGGTAGGAACGAAGCGAGTCCCCCACATCATATGGGGGCTGGCGATTCCAGGCGACTCAAAGGCTGGTGGTGGGGTCGTTCCGCTGGTGAGGCGAAAAAAATTTGCGGGGAAGCGCAGATTGTCCGCCCGAACAGAGCGTCACGATGAAAGACGCCCAAATCGTCGCCATCATGAAGGCGCGGGCGACGCCGCGTGAAAGACTCTCCCCATGAAGCGAATGGCCCCCGCTCCGGGGGCGTGGAGCGGGGGCCAAGCCATGCGTTTTCACGCTGGACCGACTGCGGCGTGAAAGGCGAGCAACAGGGGGGAATCTCGCATTGGGCACCGCAGCCTCAAGAGAAGGGCTATGCCATCTTACCTGTCTTGAACCTGAATGGATTGTGTCAGCATTGTGAATTTCAACGCCCTGACTGATGCGAAAGTCCAACGATGTGAAGCTATTGAGTCATTGCGAGCGAAGCGCCGCAATCCATCCTCCGTATTGCCGCGCTTCGCTTGCAATGACGATCAGTCTGAGTTGCGATTCCCGACTAAGGTCGAGCCGTGCAGCGGCCTACTTCAACCGCCCTCTGGGGCGCGGATCGGTCCAGGCGAACGCATTGGCGGCCACAGGGCCGTTGAACTGCTGATTGGCCAGACGCACCGACGTGCGGTTGTTCTGGCTATCCAGCTGGCTCCAGCCCGCCAGCATCAGTCCGCCGGGCGCTGAGGGAGCCTTGTTGAACGCCAGCGTCACAATGCCATATTCAGGATGCTTGGGGTCTTTCGCCTCCAGCAGCACGATGCGGGCATCCGCCGTGGGGATCAGCCGGGCATAGCGCGTCAAATCATGCTTGGGGTCCAGCAGCACACCCAAGGGCGAATTGCCGATGGGCCAGCGCTGCACCTGCTTCACCGAATAATCGATGAAGGTCAGCGCCTTGCCATCCGCCACGATCAGGATCGGCACGCCCTTTTCATACTGAAACCGGATCTTGCCGGGCCGCCGGAGCGTCAGCACGCCATTCACCGTCTTGCCCGAGCGATCGGTCTGCGCGAACGTCGCTGTCATGGTCTGCACCGCCTGCAAATGCGCCGAGATGGCCGCCAGATTGGTGGTCTGCGCCGGAGCCGATGCAGAGGCCGCGAGCAGGATCGGCGCGACAAAGACGAACTTGTTCATTCAGACACCTTGATGAGTAAAGCTGGCCGCCTATGGCGAAGCGCATTTGAACGGCGCGTGAATCCGCAGGCCTATTTCGGGTTTCCGTCCCTGTCGATCAGCACTTCGCGCCGCCCAACATGGTCAGGCCGCGAAACGACACCCTCCTCCTCCATCCGCTCGATCAGGCGCGCCGCGCTGTTATAGCCGATGCGGAGCTGACGCTGGATGTAGGACGTGGACGCCTTCTGGCTTTCTGCTACCACCTGCACCGCGCGGCGATAGCCCTGTTCTTCTGCGCTATCTTCACCGGTTGGCTCGCCATCGATAGACCAGCTGCCTTCAGCGGGCTCTTCCGTGACGGCGGAGATATAATCGGGCGCGCCTTGAGACCGCCAGTGATCGGCCACCGCGCGCACTTCATCATCAGACACGAACGGGCCATGGACGCGGGTGATCTGCTTGCCGCCGGGCATATAGAGCATATCGCCCTTGCCCAGCAGTTGCTCTGCCCCCTGCTCACCCAGGATTGTGCGGCTGTCGATCTTGCTCGTCACCGAGAAGCTGATGCGCGTCGGCAGGTTCGCCTTGATGACGCCAGTGATGACATCAACCGAAGGCCGCTGCGTCGCCATGATCAGATGAATGCCCGCCGCACGCGCCTTTTGCGCCAGACGCTGGATCAGGAATTCCACTTCCTTGCCCGCGGTCATCATCAGGTCGGCGAGTTCGTCGACCACCACCACGATCTGCGGCAGCGGCTGATAATCCAGCACTTCTTCCTCATAAATGGGTTGGCCATTGACCGCATCATAGCCGGTCTGCACCTTGCGCCCAAGCGGCTGGCCCTTGGCACGCGCGGTGCGCACCTTGTCATTATAGCTGGCGAGCGACCGCACCGAGAGCGATGCCATCATCCGGTAACGATCTTCCATTTGCTCAACGGCCCAGCGCAGCGCGCGGATCGCCTTGGCAGGCTCCGTCACAACCGGGGAGAGCAGGTGCGGAATATCGTCATAAATGCTGAGTTCCAGCATCTTGGGGTCGATCATGATCATGCGGCACTGATCGGGCGTGAGCCGGTAGAGCAGCGAGAGGATCATGGCATTGAGCCCCACCGATTTACCCGAACCGGTGGTGCCCGCCACCAGCAGATGCGGCATGGGCGCAAGGTCTGCAATCACAGGATCGCCCGCGATATTCTTGCCAAGGATGATCGGCAGTTGCGCGTTCTGATCGGCAAAGGCCTGGCTGCCCATCAGTTCATGCAGCACGACCGATTCCCGCTTCACATTGGGCAGTTCGATGCCGATCACGGTGCGGCCCGGAATGGTCGCCACGCGCGCGGAAAGGGCCGACATGTTGCGCGCAATATCATCTGCCAGCTGGATGACGCGGCTCGCCTTGATGCCGCTTGCGGGCTCCAGTTCGTACATGGTGACGACCGGGCCGGGACGCACTTCGACGATCTGGCCCTTCACATGAAAATCATCGAGCACAGTTTCGAGCAGGCGGGCGTTGCGTTCCAGCCCGGCCTTGTCGAGCGTCTGCACCATGCTGGGGGGTGCTGCCGCCAACAGATCAAGCGGCGGGAGCACGAACCGGTCCTTGAGGTCAAACGCAGCTTGACGCGGCGGCTGCGCCGGGCGTGCGGCAGCGGCCGGAGCCGGATCAGCAATTTTGGGCGGCGTGCGCTGATCGGGCTGGACCGCCGGGCGCGGCGCAGGTTCGGGCAGCGGCTCGCGCTCTTCGCGCAGATCTTCGATCTGGGGAATCGCGCCCTCCGCCTTCGTGCGGCGCGGCAGACGCAAACGGCTGGAGCGTTGCAGAAGCCATGCCCGTTCATCAGCATCAAGGCCCAGACTGCGACTCCAGATGATGACGCCCGCCAGTCCGAACGCTGCAATTGAAAGCCAGCGCACGAGCGTTTCCGCACCCTCCATCGGAATCAGATTGATCAGCCAACCCGCAATCGACGCACCGACAAAGCCGACAATCCCGCCCAGACCACCCGGCAAGCCGGGATAGGCAGCTGGCCGAAACAGAGCGAGCGCAATGCCGATCAACGCAATGCCAAACAGCGAGCCCGCAACGCGCGCGCCTGCGCCCGAGAGCGAGACCCCACGCCACAGACGCACAGCTGCAACCAGCGCCAGCGGCACGAGCAAGAAGATCGTCGGGCCGAAGGATGAAAGCAGAATATCAGCCATCCAGGCGCCGAAATCGCCCAGCCAATTGCCTGATGCAGTGGCCGCAGATGTGTTCAGTGCGCGGTCCGATGGCTTGTAGGAAGCGAGCGCCAACACCAAGGCAAGGGCACACAGGCCCAGCCCAAGACCGCCCAGCATGGCACCCGAGCGCGCGGCCCCGCGCCGCACCGATGCGCTCCAGCTTCCCGGCATTGACTCTGGTCTTGTGGCCATGCTGCAAACTCCCTGGCGTCGCGCCGCATAATATCCCAAGTTAACCATGCGCCTGCTTGGGACTCGCCGTCAAGAGTCTGGCACTTTTCTGCCGAGTCGCAGGCTGGGTTTTGCGTGAGCGATGCGATAAGGCGAGTCCATGGAACGCTATGATGTGATCATCCTTGGCGGCGGGCTGGTTGGCCTGACGCTCGCTCTCGCTCTCGATCAAGGCGGCCTTTCGGTCGCGGTGGTCGATCCCCAGCCCATTACCATTGCGCTTGACGAACGCTTTGATGGCCGCGCCAGCGCCATTGCCAGCGCGTCATGGCGCATGTTTGAGCAATTAGGCTTTGCCGACATGCTGGAGCCGCATGGCTGCGCCATCCGCCGTATCGAAGTGCGCGATGGCCCTTCGCCCGAAGCGCTTGATTTCACCGTGGGCAGTGAGGAAGAACCGCTCGGCTTCATGCTGGAAAACCGCCAGTTGCGCGTCGCTCTGGCCAAGGCGAGCGAGGGGAAGCCGGGCATCCGCCAGTTCGTGCCGGACCGCGCGGTAGAGACGGTGCGCGACGAGCACGGCGTGCGCGTGACGCTGGCTTCGGGTGCTGTTCTGGAAGGCGCGCTGCTGGTCGCGGCTGAAGGGCGGCAATCGCCCACGCGTGAGGCCAATGGCTTCAAGCTCGCCAAATGGGATTACAAGCATATCGCGATCATCTCCGCGTTCGACCATGAGCGCGATCACGGCAATGTTGCGCATGAAATCTTCTATCCAGCGGGACCGTTTGCCCTGCTGCCGCTCAATCCCGGCACGCGATCGGCGCTGGTCTGGTCGGTCAGCCCGGAAACGGCGAAGGGCGTGCTCGCTCTGTCTGATCGCGCCTTCCTTGCCGAAGTGCAGAAGCGCGCGGGCAGCCTGCTCGGCACGCTCGGCAATATCGCGCCGCGCTCCTCCTATCCGCTCACATTCCTGCATACCGCCAAGATGGTGGCGGACCGGCTCGCGCTGATCGGCGATGCCGCGCACGGGATGCACCCGATTGCGGGTCAGGGCCTGAATCTGGGCCTGCGCGACGTGGCAGCGCTCGCCGAAGTGCTGATTGAAGGTGCGCGGACCGGCATGGACATGGGCGATGCACAGTTGCTCAAACGTTACGAGACATGGCGCAGTTTTGATGCGCTGACGGTGATGGCAGCAACCGACAGCATCAACCGGCTGTTCGGCGTGGAGGGCAAAGCCGCGCGTTCGGTGCGTCGTATTGGCCTCGCAGCGGTGCAGCGCTTCTCCCCGCTCAAATCCTTCTTCATGGCCGAAGCGCGCGGTCAGGGTGGGGATATGCCCCGTCTGCTGCAAGGCCTGCCGGTATGAAGCGGCTGCTGACCTTGGCGCTGGCTCTCGCTTGCGCTCCGGCCGTGGCGCAGAGCGAGCCGGACTGGCTGGACAGCGCGCAACTGATGCGTGTGACGGCTCCGGCCAAAAGCTTTTTCCATGATCGCGATACGGATCGCTGCACTGGCTTCTGCCCGCGCAAGGCGTTTGTGCTCAAGGGTGATGCCGTGATCGTGCATGAGCGTGCGTCAGGCTTTGTCGATGCCGAGTATATCAACGCCAAGGGCGTGGCGACGCGTGGCTGGCTGCGCACGGCGGACCTGATGGCGGACCCGGGGCCGAAACAAGCGCCGTCTTTCTGGGTCGGCGACTGGAAGCGGATCGAGGCCGATATTGCGATCCGCGCCGGGACGAAGGCGGGGACGCTGTCCATCACTGGCGACGCGATGTGGGGCAGCCTTGACCCGGAGCGGGTGAAGCGCGGCGCGGTCAATATTGGCGAGATTGAAGGCGTAGTGGCCCCCAAGGGGTTCAGCCTGTCATTCGCAATGGGCGAGAATGGCACCCTGCCCTTTGCCGAGGTCGATGAATATGGCTGTGCGGTGCGGATGCGCCTGTTGCCGCCCTATCTTCTGGTGGAAGATAATTATCGCTGCGGCGGGATGAATGTGTCCTTCACTGGCACTTATGTCCGGAAGGCTGCGCGGAAATAGGCTGCGCCACACACCCCACGCAAAAAGGCCCGCCTTGGGGGAGACGGGCCTTTCCGGAGTTTGAAGCGATGAGGATTGGGGGCGCTCCCTTCTGGGGGATCAGAGAGCATCCTCCGCTTCGGATTCAGGTTCGCCCATCAGGGCATCGCTGACGGCATCGGTCTTGCCGCGAATGGCGTTTTCGATGCGCAGTGCGATATCGGGATTTTCCTTGAGGAAGACCTTGGCATTCTCACGCCCCTGACCAACGCGGATCGAATCGTAGGAGAACCAGCTGCCAGCCTTTTCCACAATCCCGGCCTTCACGCCGAGATCGAGGATTTCACCGGTCTTGGAAATGCCTTCGCCATACATGATATCGAATTCGACCTGCCGGAACGGCGGAGCCACCTTGTTCTTGACGACCTTCACGCGCGTCGCGTTGCCGACAATATCCTCGCGGTCCTTGATCTGACCGGTGCGACGGATGTCGAGGCGGACCGAGGCATAGAATTTCAGCGCATTGCCGCCCGTGGTGGTTTCAGGCGAGCCATACATCACACCGATCTTCATGCGGATCTGGTTGATGAAGATGACGACGCAGTTGGATCGCGCGATCGAGCCGGTGATCTTGCGCAGCGCCTGGCTCATCAGGCGCGCTTGCAGGCCAACATGGCTGTCACCCATTTCGCCTTCGATTTCAGCGCGCGGCACAAGCGCGGCCACCGAGTCGATCACCAGCACGTCAATCGCGTTCGAGCGCACCAGCGTGTCGGTGATTTCGAGCGCCTGCTCACCCGTATCGGGCTGCGAGACGATCAGTTCATCAATGTTCACGCCCAGCTTCTTGGCATAAACCGGGTCGAGCGCATGTTCCGCGTCCACAAACGCAGCCGTGCCGCCCGCTTTCTGCGCTTCCGCAATCACATGCAGCGCCAGCGTGGTCTTGCCCGAGCTTTCCGGGCCGAAAATTTCAATCACGCGGCCTTTGGGCAGGCCGCCAATGCCGAGCGCGATATCGAGCCCCAGCGAGCCGGTGGAGACGGCTTCGATCTGGATCGCCTCGCGCTGGCCCAGTTTCATCGCGGAGCCCTTGCCAAAGGCACGGTCAATCTGGGCAAGCGCGGCGTCCAGCGCCTTTTGACGGTCGGAATTCACGGCAGTCCTTTCGGAATCAATCAGCTTCAACTGGGCTGTCATGGCCTGTCCTTCCCTTCCCCGCAATCCCTGCCCCCGAATCGGGCATGGACATCATGTATGCGATTTGTTCCATTGGAACAAGAAGGATACGGAATTTTTTGTTCTTTTTGTGTTCAAGGGCGCGTTTGGCCTCACACCAAGACGCGAAGACACCAAGACTTTCAGTCGGTTACAGCCGTTCTCGCTCAAGCATATGGTTCGCGCGGAGACGCAAAGACGCGAAGGGGTTGTTCCTTCTTCGTGCACATTCGATCAGCACAGAGCTTGCTTTGTGTCTTGGTGTGAGGAATAATTCTGGAACACGCACCCCGCCTGCGCGGCGCGACGGGCCGATCCACACGCCCTACCCTTTGGCCAGCGTGTCCCGCACGGCCTGAGAGAGTTGCTGCACCGAAAAGGGTTTGGGCAGGAACGCCACATTGGCCACGTCGATGCTCTTGCGGAGCTGCTCTTCGGCATAGCCGGACATGAACAGCACGGGGATATCAGGCAGAGCCTTGCGGGCTTCCTTCACCATGGCGGGGCCATCCATCACCGGCATCACCACGTCCGACACGATCATGTCGAAATCCTGCCGTTCTTCGAGGATTTCGAGGCCTTCCTCACCATTGGCCGCCGCCACCACGCTATAGCCGTTGCGGCTGAGCGCGCGTTCAGCAACGGCGCGCACCATGTCTTCATCTTCGACCAGCAGGATGGTGCCACTGCCCCAGCTTTCCTGCACGGATTCGACCGGTTTGGGCGCGGCAACCGCGGCCTCTGCCCCCTCTCCATTGACGGGCAGATAAATGACAAAGCGCGTCCCCTGCCCCGGCGTGGAATCGGCGAAAATGAAGCCACCGGACTGTTTGACGATGCCGTAAACCGTCGAGAGCCCCAGCCCGGTGCCCTTCCCCACATCCTTGGTGGTGAAGAAGGGTTCAAAAATCTTGGTGAGCAATTCGGGCGGAATGCCCGTGCCCGTGTCACTCACAGAAAAGGCGGAATAATCGGCGACGGGCATGATATCGCTGCCCATCTCACGCACGTCTGCCTTGGTGACGGAAAAGGTCTGGATCGTCACGGTGCCGCCCTTGGGCATGGCATCGCGCGCGTTGACGGCGAGGTTGACGATCACTTGTTCCAGTTGGCCGGGGTCTGCACGCACCGCGCCCAGCCCGCGCCCATGCTTCACCTCCAGCACCACCGTTTCGCCCAGCAACCGCTTGAGCAGGTTGGAGATTTCAGACACCACATCAGGCAGTTGCAGCATTTGCGGGCGCAGTGTCTGCTGGCGTGAGAAGGCGAGCAATTGCCGCGTCAGCGCCGCTGCACGATTGGCGTTGCTGCGGATCTGCTGGATATCGTCATAATCGCTCTCGCCCGGCGTGTGGCGCATCAGCATCAGATCGCAATGGCCGAGAATGCCGGTCAGGATATTGTTGAAATCATGCGCCACACCGCCCGCCAGCTGGCCGATGGCCTGCATCTTGCTGGCCTGTGCAATCTGGCGCTTGAGCTTTGATTCCTCGCTATTATCCTTGAGGCTGAGCAGAACGGCGGCGTCGCCCATGCCGCGCAGGCCCGCAATGGTGAGCGCCACTGGCTCTTCGGGCTGATCGCGCAGGCGGATGGCAATATCGCTGGAGACGGCCTGACCATTGGCAAAGCGCCGCACCGCGTCTGCCACCGGCCCCTTATCCTCCCGCACCACCAGATCGCCGGGATAGATGGGGCGCGAGCCGGAGGGCAGGCGCACTGCGCGGCAAAAGGCATCGTTGAGGAAGATGAAGCGCCCGTCCCGGTCTGCGAGCGCGAGGCCGAGCGGCAATTCTCCCAGCAAATTCTGAATTTGCGAGACGAGCGGCGCGCTGTTGCCGCCGCCTTCGGCTTCATCGAGCAACACGATGATGACCGGCGCGGACGGATTATCCGGATCAAGCTGGACCTGCATCAGCCGCAAGGGCGGCTGGCGCGTGCTGCCATGCACGAAGCGCACCTGACCATGCTGATCGCGTTCGAGGAAGGACACGAATTCGCGCCCCACACACGCGCCATCGGTCTGCCCGGTCGCCCTCAGCGCGAAGGCGGTGTTGCATTCGAGCAGACGCCCGCCTTCATCGAGCATCACGAGCATGATGCCCGCCTGCCCCATGCCCTGCCCGGTCTGCCCGGACACCAGATCGCGCACATCCTGCACCAGATCGGCATTGACCGCAGGGCGGAAGCGCCAGAGCAGATGATCTTCATTGCGGCCAGAGCGCACCACATCCGCCTCATAGCCCTGCGCACCGCGCATCAGACCGGTTGCCCGCGCGCGACCATCGCGCCAGGCCGCCTTGCCTGATGCACTGAGCTGCGCCGTGTCCGCATCGCAAAAGCCGAGAGCAGGCGGGGCAACAGGGCCGCCAAACCAGTTCTCATGCAGCATATTGGCGCAAACCAGTCTCCCGGTCCGGTCTGTAATTGCAATCGCCATGCCATCATTATCGGCAGCCGCGCGGACCATGGACCAATCCTGCTCCACCACTTGCCCCGGCTTGTCTGGCACAAAGCGCCGTGCAAGCCAGCCCAGCCCGCCAATGGCGAACACCGCCGCGCCAAAGCCGCCCGCCAGCGCCCAATCCTGAACGGCCCACAGCAGAAGGCCAGCACAGGCCAAGGCCAACAGGCCCACCAGAGCGAGCAAAACGCCATCCGGCAATCGGGCCAGTGGTGACCGGCGGAGCGATGCCTCAGCCATGGCTCACACTCTTTTGCGCCGCAGGGCGACGACGCCATTTGCGCACCAGCCACCAGCGCCAGCCAAAGCTCGCAATCAGATAACCAATCGCCGCCAGAATGACCGAGATGACCGCAAGCCCGACAAGCAGGGCCGGAGCCGCACTCGACAGGAACCAGTCAAACCAGACCTGCATCGAAGCACCACTATCCAGCAATATCATGAAATGGCCGACATCGGCGTGCATCCCGAACATGCGGTTCCCCACCCATACTGAGGCCAGCAGAATGAAGGGCGTGGTGGCCGGCATCGACAGAAATGTCATCGCCGCGCCAATCGGAATATTGGCTCGTACCGGCAGCGCCAGCAGCGCGACACCGATGATCTGGATGCCGGGGATCAGCAGGAAAATGCCGACCAGCAGCCCCAGCGCCACGCCGCGCGGCACGGAGCGACGGGTAAAGCGCCACAGCTCGGGGCTCATCACGCGGGCGGCAAAGGGCTTCATCCAGGGATGCGCGCCAATTGCCTCACGCGTCAGCCCGTGCCGTGCCATGAAATCATGAAGCGAACCGCGATCCTCAGCCATGTTGACGCAGCAATCTGGCTTTGTCGCGCTGCCAATCGCGCTCCTTGATCGCTTCCCGCTTGTCATGCGCCTTCTTGCCCTTGGCCAGCGCCAGTTCCACCTTGGCGCGCCCGCGCGGATTGAAATAGATTGAAAGCGGAACCAGCGTCATCCCTTCGCGATTGACGGCCCCGTGCAGCTTGTTGATCTCCCGCGCGTTGAGCAGCAGCTTGCGCGCGCGGCGCGGCTCATGGTTGAAGCGGTTGCCGTGGCTGAATTCCGGGATATTGGCGTTGATCAGCCAGATCTCATGATCCTTCACCTCGGCATAGCTTTCCGCGATATTGCCCTCGCCAAAGCGCAACGATTTCACTTCGGTTCCGGTGAGCGCAATGCCCGCTTCGTAGACAGTGTCGATCGAATAATCGAACCGCGCCCGCCGGTTTTCAGCAACCGTCTTGACCTTGTCTGATGATGCACGCGGGCGGGCCATCAGGCGAGCCCTGCAAAATCCAGAGCCGCATCAACCGCGTTGCGCGATGCCTCCGAAGGGCCAGTCATTGGCAGACGCACCTCATCGGTCATCCAGTCATGCAGCCGCGACAGCGCATATTTGGTCGGCCCCGGAGAGGCATCGCTGAACAGCGCCTTGTGCAGCGGGTGAAGCCGGTCATTGAGCGCCCGCGCCTTGGCAAAATCGCCCGCAAGTGTTGCGGCCTGCACATCAGCAAAGGCGCGCGGCGCGACGTTCGCCGTCACCGAAATGCAGCCTACGCCGCCCGCCGCGTTGAACGGCACCGCCATATCGTCATTGCCCGAAAGCTGGCAGAAATCGAGCCCACAGCCCAACCTGTGATCCGCCACACGCACCAGATTGCCGCTGGCATCCTTCACGCCAACAATCGAAGGCAGCTTGGCCAGAACAGCCAGCGTGTCGGGCTGAATGTCCGTCACGGTGCGGCCCGGCACATTGTAGACGATGATCGGCAGATCATTCTGCGCGGCCAGATGCGTGAAATGCGCGATGATCCCGGCCTGACTAGGCCGGTTGTAATAGGGCGCAACGACCAGCGCGGCAGCCGCTCCAGCCTCTTTGGCAAAGGCCATATGACGCACGGCCACTGCCGTATCATTGGAGCCGCACCCTGCAATAACCGGCACGCGCCCGGCGGCCTGTTCGATGCAGAGTTCGATCACGCGATAATGCTCGTCGTATGACAAAGTCGCGCTCTCTCCGGTGGTGCCGCAAGGGACCAGCGCGGACGAACCGTTCTCAATCTGCCAGTCCACCAGTTTCCTGAAGGCCGCTTCATCAATCAATCCGTCGCGGAAAGGAGTCACCAGAGCCGGAATTGAGCCGGTAAACATTCAAAAGTCCTTCACCTGAGCCGTAACACGCGCAATAGGGGGAGCATGACGCTCCATCCTGCCTTGAATTCCGCAAATAGGGCCAGTTTACCCGACTTGTCCAGCATCGCCCGCTGGCATTTCTCGGCGCTTGGCACCATCGCCCTGATGATGGCGCTGCCCGCCTGTGCGCAGCCCGCCCCTATCCCGTCTGCGCCGCAACCCTTTGTCTCATCTGGCACAGTTGATCCGCTCGCCTCCACCATCGGCCTGTGGAAGTCGATTTCGCAGCTGAATGGCGCGGGCTTTGCGACCTATGCCAATTTCATGATCAACCATCCCGGTTGGCCCGGCGAAGCCGATATGCGCAACAAGGCGGAAGGCGCCCTGCGCCCGGATGGGGAATCACCGTCTCAAGTCGTGACCTTTTTCCGCATGTTCCCGCCGCAGAACGCCACGGCGCAACTGCGTTATGCCGATGCGCTCTCTGCTCTGGGCGACACGACTGGAGCGCTCGCCGCAGCGCGCGCTGCCTGGTTGGCCGGGGCTCTGGTTCCTGATGATGAGACGCGCATTCTCACGCGCTATGCCGCCGCCTTCCAGCCCGGCGATCATGACAAGCGCATGGACCGGCTGCTCTGGAGCCGTTCCACCTCCGCCGCGACGCGCCACATGTCGCTCGTCAGCCCGGAGCGCCGCACCCAGTTCAGCGCTCGGCTTGCCTATCTCAATCGCGCGATGAACGCGGGGGAGCTGGAGCATCTGGTGCCGCCTGAACAGCGAAGCGATGCCGGTTTCGTCGCGGATCAGATCTCATGGATGCGCGGCAGCAACCGCCCGGACGCTGCGCGCGCGGTGCTGACCAGCCTGCCGCCGCTTCAGGTCAAGCCGCTCGATCCGCTCAAATGGCTGGAGATGCTGGATGGCACCACCCGCCAGTCCGCCGCAAGGGAAGACTGGATGGGCGTCACGCAAATGGCGCGGCAGATCACGCAGACCTACCCTGCCGAAAAATCTCCGCGCGACCGCTCTGCGTCCGAGCGCAATCTCTATACAGACATCACCTGGCGCGCCGGCATGGCCGCGCTGGACAAGACCGCCCGTCCCGATGAAGCGCTTTATTTCTTCGATCTTTACTCCAAGGCTGCCCGCTCTCCGCAAACACGGGTGAAGGGGCTGTTCTGGGCGGCACGCGCGGCACTGCGCGGCGGCAAGCGCGATGTGGCCAATGCCTATTATGCACAGGCTGCAGAGTTTTACGATCAGTTCCATGGCCAGTTGGCCGCCGAACAGATCGGGCGAAAAATCTCTGTCCCCACCGAATTTGCGACAGTCGAAGTGTCCGGCAGCGAACGCAACGCGTTTGACCGCAGCGAAGTGGTGCGCGCTGCCGAATATCTGGGGCGCACCGGCCAGTGGCAGGATCAGACGCGCTTTGTCCGCACACTTGCCGCCCGCGCCAGCACGCCAGCGGATCATGCCCTTGCTGCTGAGCTTTCCAAGAAGCTCAACCGCCCCGATCTTGCGGTGCTGATCGGGCGGAGTGCGCGCGAAAAGGGGCTTCCGGGCTATGTCCGCTTCTCCTTCCCCACCATCCGCGTGCCCGATGAGCATATGGCGAGCTGGACGATCATCCACGCCATCACCCGGCAGGAAAGCCAGTTTGACCAGCAGGCCCAGAGCCGGGTTGGCGCGCGCGGGCTGATGCAACTCATGCCGGGCACCGCAAGAATGACTGCACCGGCAGCGGGCGTGTCTTACGATCTGTCCAGCCTCACGCTTGATCCGCAGCATAATATGCGGCTGGGCGCGACCTATTTCGGCCAGTTGATGACGCGCTTTGACGGCAGCTACATCCTCTCGGTCGCGGCCTATAATGCCGGGCCGGGCAATGTGAGCAAATGGATTGCCGCCAATGGCGACCCGCGCCAGCCCGGCGTGGACCCGCTGCGCTGGATAGAGGCGATCCCCTTCACCGAAACGCGCGGCTATGTGCAGCGCGTGCTGGAAAATTATGTGGTCTATGATCAGCTGAGTCCGCGCAATCCCAAGGGTGGCACATGGCTGACCGCGCTGCTCGCGCCCAAGGGCCAGATTGCAGGCGGCTCGCGCTGACACCGCCCGAACGCACCAATCCCATTTCCCCTGCAGGCATGGCGGCGCTCCGCGCGCGCTATGATCATCTGCTGGGGGATGAACGCCCCAAGCTGGTCGAAGTGATCAGCTGGGCAGCGGGCAATGGCGACCGCTCCGAAAATGGCGATTACATCTACGGCCGCAAGAAACTGCGCGAGATTGACCGCGAGCTGGGGCAGCTTGCGAAGAAGATGAAGTCCGCGCGCGTGATTGATCCGGCCGAGGCCGGAGATCGCAGCCGCGTGCGTTTTGGCGCGACAGTCACCATCGCTGATGAGCAGGACCGGCACCGCACGCTCACCATCGTCGGCGATGATGAGGCCGATGCGGGCCAGGGACTGGTCGGCTGGAACGCGCCTCTCGCGCGTGCGTTGCGCGGTGCGGCGGTAGGCGATGTCCGCCGCGTCCGCCTGCCTGCGGGCGAGGTGGAGTATGAAGTGATGGCTATCCGCTATCCGTGATCAATGCCCCGCGTTCAGCTTCAAACTCGCATCCATCCGCGCCATTTGCTCAGGCGTCGCCTCACTCTGATGCGCGGCTTTCCAGTCGGCATAGGGCATTCCGTACACAGCCTCGCGCCCCACGGCCTTGTCGATCCCGGCCGCCTCTGCCACCCAATCGCCCAGGCAATTGCGGCAAAATCCCGCCAGCCCCATCAGGTCTATATTCTGTGCATCGGTGCGATGCTGGAGGTGGCGGACAAGACGACGGAACGCGGCTGCCGCCGCTATGTCATCAATTTGCTCTATGCTCATGGACGAAAGTCCTCCTGCGCAGGGGTTTCATGGCTTTCATCTAATCGCTAAAGCGGCGGCGAAACAGAGGAATTCCAAGTGTATCATTCGATGAAGCCCCGCCAGCGCAAGGTTCGCGTGCTGGCCACGCTCGGCCCGGCCAGCCGCGCGCCGGAAACGATTGCCAAGCTGTTCCGGTCTGGCGCCGATGCCTTCCGCATCAATATGAGCCACGGCACCCATCCCGAAAAGGCAGAGCTGATCGCCGCCATCCGCAAGCAGGAGAAGGATTTCGCCCGGCCGATGACGATCCTAGTAGATCTTCAGGGGCCGAAGCTGCGCATTGGCAGCTTTGCCGACGGCAAGGTCGAACTGGCCGAGGGCGCAACCTTTCGGCTCGACCGAGATCCCACGCCCGGCGATGCCACGCGCGTCTGCCTGCCGCATAAGGAGGTGTTCACTGCACTTGTCCCCGGCACGCGCCTGATGCTCGATGATGGCAAGGTGCTGTTGCGCGTCGTTTCGAAGGATGATGACGCCATCACCACGCGCGTGGAAGTGCCGGGGCCGCTCTCTGACAAGAAGGGCCTGAACGTCCCCGATGTTGTGGTGCCGATGGCGGCGCTCACTGAAAAAGACCGCGCAGATCTCGCCTTCGCGCTGGAGCAGAAGGTGGATTGGGTCGCGCTTTCCTTCGTCCAGCGGCCTGAAGATCTCGCCGAAGCGCGCAAGCTGATCGGGGGCAAGGCCGCCTTGCTCGCCAAGATTGAAAAGCCGCTCGCGCTCGAACGGCTCGATGAGATTATCGAGATGGCGGATGCCGTGATGGTCGCGCGCGGTGATCTTGGCGTGGAACTGCCGCCTGAAGCCGTGCCGCCTGCACAGAAGCGCATCGTGGAGGCCGCACGCCGCGCGGGCAAGCCGGTTGTTGTCGCCACGCAGATGCTCGAATCGATGATCGTCGCCCCCACGCCAACGCGCGCCGAAGTGTCAGACGTTGCGACGGCCATTTATGATGGGGCCGATGCCGTGATGCTTTCAGCAGAAAGCGCTGCGGGATCGTGGCCGGTGGAATCGGTTGCGATGATGGACCGGATCGGCGTCAGCGTTGAGGCAGACCCCAGCCATGGCGCGCGCATCCAGTTCACAGAAACCCGCGCCGACCCCACCACGGCAGACGCGCTTTCCGAAGCGGCCTATGATATTGCCAAGACGGTGTCTGCCAAGGCCATTGTCTGCTTTACCGAATCAGGATCAACCGCGCGCCGCGTCTCGCGCGAACGGCCGTTGGTGCCGATCCTTGTGCTGACCCCCAAAATGGATACCGCGCGCCGCCTCGGCCTGCTCTGGGGCGTTCATGCTGTGAAGACACAGGATGTCGCCTCGTTCGAGGAGATGGTTGAGAAATCGAAGCGCATGGCGTTGCGCCATAATGTCGCCCAAGCCGGAGATCGCATCATCGTGATGGCAGGCGTTCCGTTCGGCACGCCCGGCTCCACCAATGTGCTGCATGTCGTGCGGTTGACCGGGGATGAGTTGAAGCCCAAGCGGGGGTGAAATTTGGATTGGCCACCCTTGCCCTCTTTCGTTCGTGCTGAGCTTGTCGAAGCACTGTCCTTCCTTTCGCCTGTCTGTGCAAAGAAAAGACGGTGCTTCGACAAGCTCAGCACGAGCGGTGTTTGAATACGATAAAGGCCAGTACTTACACGATCCGCAGCGCGTTGATCACGCTCCACAGTCCGCCGAGCGTGAGCAAAAGGCCAGCCCCGCGCCTCACCAGCACCAGCGGAAACGCACCCGGCCAGTCTGCTCCAAGACCAGCCGGAATCAGCGCCTGCACCAGAACCGCGACGATTGCTGCCGAAGCCGCGAGCGCCGGGGATGCGGTGTAGGCGGCAGCGGCCAGCACGATAAACGGCCCCGCATCGGTCGCCATCTGGATCGCAAGGCGCGGAATGGCCGCCCATGGCGCACGATCCGGCACGGAGAGTGTTGCCCTTTGCCAGAGCATCGGAACACCGGCGAACAGCAAGGATAGTGCGAAAAACAGCCTGCGCCCATCGGGCGGCATGAAGCCCGCCATCAGCACGCCAGCGCCGGCAGAAACACCAAAGACGATCAGCGCAATCACGGCAATCATGGCGAGCACGCGCCCCAGGCTCAACCCGGCCAGCGCCATGCCATGCGCCATGGCCTGCATTTTGCCACCTGCCTCCGCCAGCATTATGGCGAGGAAAACCGGGACCAATGCGTTCATCTTTAACCTTTCTCGCCGCTCCTGCCGCCTCAGATAACGCGACGGCCCTAACACCTCGTTAACCAAGCGAGCGTATCTAGGGGTGTTCCTAGCGTAAGGGTGAAGCATGACCGGACCGTTCCAGATGATCGTTGATCGCGTTGCGCAGGCGCGCAGCATCGCGCCAGAAGATATTGCTGCCCTGCGCGGCCTAGTATGGGGCAAGCCCGATTTGATCGACACAGACATGCGGATGCTGTCTGAAATCAACCGCCACATCAAATTCCCCAGCCCCGAATTTACGGACTTTTTTGCCGAAGCCATCGTGCATTTCACGCTGCGCCAGACCGATCCCAAAAATATGCTGAAAGACCATCTGGCTGACTGGCTGGAGGAGCGACTGATCCATGATGGTCGATTGGGCAGCTATACCGAGCTTGAAACGCTGGTGCGCATTTTGGAACAGGCGGAAAATGCGCCCGACCGGTTCAAACGCTGGACGCTCGCTGAAATCGAGCGCTCGATCCTGACCGGGCAAGGCCCGACGCGGCTGGGGGGCAACATCTCGCCCGGCGTTGTCGATACCGACGATGCCAAATATCTGCGTCGTGCGCTGTTTGCCCGCGCAGGCTTTGGCGCGCTCGCCGTTACTGTGGAAGAGGCGGAGATGCTGTTCCGCATCAAGGATACCACCAAGGATTCGCTCAACGCACCCGAATGGAATACGCTTTTCGTTCAGGCGGCGGCGAACTTCATTCAGGCGCATGTGGGCAAAGCGATGCTCACCGAAGCCGACAAATCCCGCCTTGAGCGCGTGATGGATGACAACCGCCCGCATATCGGCCGCTTTCTGGGCCGCATGGGCGATATGAGCAATCTGGCGCAAACGCTGGGTTTTGGACGGAAAGAGCGCGATCTGGACGCCGAAATCGCCGCCGCGCAAGAAATTACAGCTTCCGAAGCGGGATGGCTGCGCGTGCAGATTGCGGCGGATGGGCGGACGGACCGCTATGAAAAAGCGCTACTTACCTTCCTGTCGGATGAAGCGGGTGGTTTGCCGCAGGCGCTGGAGCATTTGCGGCAGGCGGCTTGAGAATAATACGTCGCCCCCGCGCAGGCGGGGCCGGTTGGACCATGTAGTGCAAGCCTTCAACCCGGTCGCTGCCTGCGCGGGGGCGACGGTATGAAGATGCGATCCCTACCCTTCACCCCTTAACGGGCGAGACAGCAGCGCCTTCACCACATCCCCTACCCCCGCTTTACCTTCCAGCAATGTGCAGACGGCTTCCACGACTGGCATCTCCACGCCCGCCTTGCGCGCTTCTTCACGCAGAACAGGCGCGGTTGAAGCCCCTTCTGCCACGGTGACGCGGTTGGAGAGCAGGTCTGCCGCGCTCTTCCCTTCTCCCAGCCCCTTGCCGAGCGAGAAGTTGCGCGAGGCGGTGGAGGAGCATGTCAGCACCAGATCGCCCAGACCCGACAAGCCGGAGAGCGTCTCCGCCCGCGCACCCTTGGCGAGGCCAAAGCGCGTCATTTCCGCAAAGCCGCGCGCGATCAGCGCCGCACGCGCATTCTGGCCGAGCCCCGCGCCTTCCACCACGCCGCAGGCAATGGCGAGAACATTCTTGACCGCCCCGCCAATCTCCGCACCCGCCACATCTGTGGAGACATAAGGCCGGAATGTCGGCCGCGCGATCAGTGCGGCGAGCCGCTGCGCCAGTTCTGTATCTGCGGCTGCCAGCGTGACAGCGGTGGGCTTGCCGCTCGCCACTTCATGCGCAAAGGTTGGGCCAGAGACGACCGCGATGCCCCCGCCGGTATGCGCTTCTTCCGCAATTTCATGCATGAAACGCCCGCTGCCCTGTTCGATGCCCTTGGTACACAGCACCAGATCCTGCCCGGTCTTGGGCAGATCGGCGATGACGCTGCGCAGGAATTGCGCCGGGGCGACCACCAGACTGACCGGGCACGGACCGAGCGCAGCCAGATCGCTGGTCGCCTCGATCTTATCGGAAAGCGGAATGCCCGGCAGATAGACCGGGTTTTCATGCGTTGCATTGATGGCGGCAGACACGTCCGCCTCGCGCGCCCAAAGCAGCACGTTGGAGCCATCGCTCGCCAGCATCTGCGCGAGCGCCGTGCCCCATGCGCCTGCCCCGATCACGCCAATCGTCATGCCTTCACTCCTGCCCCGCGCACCGCCTCTGCCGAAGGATCGAGCGGCCAGCGCGCGCGCGCCTGCACCTCCATGCCATCAACCAGCCCGGCGGCAAAGCGTTCCGCCCCGGCCCATGCAATCATCGCCGCATTGTCTGTGCACAGCCAGAGCGGCGGCGCAAAGAAAGGCAGACCATGCTTTGAAGCCAGCCCTTCCAGCCCCGCGCGCACCGCACCATTGGCCGCCACGCCGCCAGCTACAACCAATGCGGTTACATGGGGCGCTTTCGTGATTGCCCTTTTGGTTCGATCCAGCAAGCAGTCCACAACCGCCTGCTGGAAAGACGCCGCAATATCTTCCGCGCTGTAAAGCCCCGCATCGCGCGCGCGCAGCACAGCACTTTTCAGCCCGGCGAAGGAGAAATGCGGCTCGGCATGGCCCTTCATCGGGCGCGGCAGCGGAACCGCCTTGGGATTGCCCAAAAGCGCGGCGCGCTCCACGGCAGGCCCGCCGGGAAATCCGAGACCGAGCAGCTTGGCCGACTTGTCAAACGCCTCGCCCGCTGCGTCGTCAATCGTCGTCGCGAGGCGCTTGTAGCGCCCGACGCCCTCCACCAGCAACAACTGACAATGCCCGCCTGAAACGAGCAGCAACAGATAGGGGAAGGCCAGCGCCGGATTGGCCAGACGCGGAGAGAGTGCATGGCCTTCCAGATGATTGACCGCGATCAGCGGCTTGTTCGCCGCGTGCGCCAACGCCTTGGCCGTCACCAGCCCCACCATCACGCCGCCGATAAGTCCCGGCCCAGCCGTGACCGCGATAGCATCAACATCAGCCAGCGCCACGCCCGCATCCTTGAGCGCGCCTTCCACAAGAGGACTCAGCACCTCCACATGCGCGCGCGCGGCGATCTCAGGCACCACGCCGCCAAAGGGGGCATGGTGCTTTTCCTGCGTGGCCAGCCGGTGCGCCAATATGGTGCGGTCAGACCGCACCAGCGCCGCGCCGGTTTCATCGCAACTCGATTCGATGCCGAGGATCAGGGACATGGGGCTTTCCTCTAGAGCAGGCGGGCAGTAGAGCAACCCCGCTATGTCCATGCCCCAACGCCCCTTGCGCCTTGGCACGCGCGCGTCCCCGCTTGCAATGGCGCAGGCTTATCTTGTGCGCGATGCGCTGTGCGCGGCCCATGGATGGGCTCAGGAGGCCATCACGCTGTGCCCCGTCACCGCGAGTGGAGACAAGATTCTGGATCGCGCACTCGCCGAAGTGGGCGGCAAGGCGCTGTGGACCAAGGAACTCGATGAATGGCTGTTTGAAGGCCATGTCGATTTCTCGGTTCATTCGATGAAGGATGTGGAAACGATCCGCCCGGCCGAACTTCTCATCGCCGCGATGCTGCCGCGCGCTGATGTGCGGGATAAGTTGGTGGGCGCGGAGTCGCTTGATGCGCTGCCGCAGGGCGCACGCATCGGCACATCCTCCCCGCGCAGGCAGGCGCAAGTGCTGGCGATGCGCCCCGATTTCCAGATTTCGCTGTTTCGCGGCAATGTGAACACGCGCCTTGCCAAACTTGCTGCCGGAGAGGTGGATGCGACCCTTCTGGCGGCGGCAGGGCTCGACCGGCTGGACATGAGCGATGTCGGCGTCGCGCTGGAGCAGGACGTGCTGCTGCCCGCGCCCTCGCAAGGGGCGATCGGCATCGAATGCCGCAGCGATGATGCCGAAACGCGCGCGCTGCTCGCCACCATTGCCGATGCGCCGACGATGCAGGCCGTTGCTGCCGAGCGGGCGTTTCTGGCCGCGCTCACAGCCGATTGCCGCTCTCCCGTGGCAGCACAGGCGCGCATCACAGAAGGTGGTATCGCGCTCAAGGGGCAAATCCTTTTGCCCGACGGCAGCGAGACACAGGCCGGAGAGGCGCTACTTGCCGCGCCGGAAGACGGGGCGACACTTGCCGCCACATTGCTCGACCGCGCCTCGCCTGCTTTGCGGGCCTATTTCGGGCAGTGAGCCGCCCGCTGCTCGTGATCCGGCCAGAGCCGGGGAACCGGGCGACCCTCTCCCGCGCGCGCGCCTTGGGGCTGGAGGCAATTGGCCTGCCGTTGTTCGAAGCGCGCGCCCGCGACTGGGTGCAGCCCTATTCAGTATTTGATGCGCTGCTCATCACCAGCGCCGCCGCCATCCGCTTGGCCAGAACGGTGCTGGGGGCTGTCCGCGCCTTGCCCGTATGGGCCGTGGGAGAGCCGAGCGCGACCGCCGCGCGCGAAGCCGGATTCACTGTGGAGCGCACCGGCACAGCAGGGGTCGCTGAACTGCTCGCAGATGCCCCGCCTGCCCGGCTGCTTCATCTCTGCGGGGCAGACCGGATCGCGCCACCCGACGCTTATCGCGGAACTATCACAGCCGTTCCGGTCTACGAAAGCGTCGCGCTGGAACCTGTCGCGGCGCTGATGGAGGCGCTGAGAGCCGCGCCCGTTATCCTGCTTCATTCCCCCCGCGCCGCACGCCATCTCGCGGCGTTGGTCGACCAGTGCGGCATGGATCGTGGGGCTATCGCCCTCGTCGCGATCAGTGCGGCAACCGCCGATGCCGCAGGGTCAGGCTGGGAAAAACTTGCGATTGCAGGGCAAACCAGCGATGAGGCGATGCTCGATGCGGCCCGCCTCTGGTGCGGTGCGCAACCGGAAACGTCAAAATAGGGTCTTGTGATGAACGAAACGGATCAACCCCGCCCTTCGCGCGGTCGCGGCACAATTGCTGCGCTGTTCGGGACGTTCATACTGGGCGTGCTGGCAATGGGCTGGCTGCTCACCAGCACCGATATGGGGCGCGACATGGTCGGGCAAGAGCAAGCCCCCGCCACCAAGCCACAGGCCCTTGCCCAAACCCAGCCCGCAGCCCCCTCTGCCATGGTTCCGGCCCCCCTCCCGCAAATTCAAGGAGACATGACATTCCGGCTGGCCACACTGGAAGGCCGCGTCGCGTCGCTCGAAGCGCGGCCCATGGGCGGAGCCAGCGTTTCGGCTCCCAAAGCAGAGGCGCTGTTCCTTGTACTGGCGAGCGCACGCAAATTTGAACGCGGCCAGCCGCTCGGCACGCTGGAGCGTGAAATCACGGCCCGGTTCGGATTGAGTCAGGCCGGAGCCGTCGCAGCCCTCTCCCGCTGGACGCGCCAGCCCGTCACCGCCGCGCAAGTCCGCCGGGATTTTGAAACGCTGGTGCCGACTTCCGCCTCAGGCAGTGGCAGCTGGTGGGACCGCTTCACCAACGGCATCGGATCGCTGATGACCGTCCGCGATCAATCCAGCCCGTCCACCGCGCCCGCGCACCTTGTGACCCAAGCGCGCGCGCTGCTCGACGCTGATGATGTGACCGGGGCCATAGCCTTGGCACGGCAATTGCCGCAAAGCGATGGCGTGAAGGGATGGATGGCAGAAGCCGTGCGTTACACACAGGCGCGTCAGGCGCTCGATCAGCTGGAAGAGCAAGCCTTGAGCGGCGAGCCGACGACAGCCGCACCGCCCAAACCCGTTCCTGCTCCAACGCCCGCGCCAGCAGCTGTGACGGAGCCGGCGCTGACGATGGATTGACGCTTCTCTGAGCTCACCCCGAAATAGAAGGCGTCCGTCATTCCCGCGAAGGCGGGAATCCATGAACACTACGCTGATCGGACCTTCCCATTCCGGAAACAAGGAGAGCATGGATTCCCGCCTTCGCGGGAATGACGGCATGTTGGCGTCTCCAAGTGCCGCTCAAACTCAACCCGTTGCGCAGTTGATGCAGCGCGTGGCGGTGGGCATGGCTTCCAGACGGGCAGGCGCAATATCCTCGCCGGATTTGGCGCACACGCCATAATGGCCGCTTTCGGGGCGCGCCCAAGCGCCGCGAATCTGCTCCCTTTCCTGAAGCGCCGCCTCTTCCAAGGCTTCCATCGTTTCTTCGCCTTCGCGCGCGATGGCCTGTTCTTCGGAGTCGGCCTCAAGCGGTTTGCTGAGTTCGGCTTCCAGCGAGTCGGCGCGGCTGGCCAGTTCGGCCAGCCTTGCGTTCAGCTTTTCGCGGATTTGCGCATTGTTGCTCATAGCGGCTCCTGACCTATGCCTTCGCCTTGGCGACGATACCGGCGATTTCATCAACCAGATGCAAGCGGGTTTTCTTCAGAGTTTCAAGCCGTTCGTCAGAGGCGGCTTCAACTTCGCTCTCGATGCGGTGAATCTCGCGATTGGTTTCGTGATATTGATCCGCAAGTTTGACGAAATGGGCATCCTTCATCTTCAGATCGTGCAGGATGGCGGCATCGCCGGGGAATTCGTCATGCAGTTCGTGCGGTGTGTGGGACATGGTGGGCTCCTCCTGTTGGACTGTCCATTGGGTTACAGGAGGAGCCTAAAGCCGCCAAAATGCGGTGCATTGCGCCAGATCAAATCGACCTGACGCAATTGCGAATCAATCGCGCAACAGCTCGTTGATGCCGGTTTTGCTGCGCGTCTGCGCATCGACCGTTTTGACGATGACGGCGCAATAGAGCGAGGGGCTGGGTGCGGCTGAACCGGCCGGGTCAACCTTGCCCGGCATCGCGCCCGGAACCACAACGGCATAAGGCGGCACGCGCCCGATATGGACTTCGCCCGTCGCACGATCGACGATCTTGGTCGACGCGCCCAGATAGACGCCCATGGAGAGCACGGCGCCCTCACCCACAATCACGCCTTCGGCCACTTCGGACCGCGCGCCGATGAAGCAGCCATCTTCGATGATGACCGGCCCCGCCTGAAGCGGCTCCAGCACGCCGCCAATGCCTGCGCCGCCAGAGATATGCACATTCTTGCCAATCTGCGCGCAGCTGCCGACCGTCGCCCAGGTGTCAACCATCGTGCCTTCATCGACATAAGCCCCAATGTTGACGAAGCTCGGCATCAGCACCACGCCCTTGGCAATGTGCGCGCCCGCGCGCGCCACGGCACCAGGCACAACACGGAATCCGGCTTCGCGGAAGCGGTTCTCGCCCCAGCCCGCAAATTTGCTCGGCACCTTGTCAAACGCAGGTGCGCCGCCCGATCCGGCTTCGATCAAGGCATTATCGTTCAGGCGGAAGGAGAGCAGCACGGCTTTCTTGAGCCACTGGTTGACAACCCAATCGCCATCCTTCTTCTCGGCCACACGCAACTGGCCCGCGTCCAGCGCGGACAGCGCAGCGTTCACGGCGTCGCGCACTTCACCCTGCGTCCCCGAATTCACGCCGTCGCGGGCCTCCCATGCGGCGTCGATCACCTGCTGCAATGCGTCACTCATCTGTTCAAACCTTCCTTCAATTGCCGGTCAGCCAGTCGCTGACATCGCTGATTTCGAGATCGATAAAGCTGGGGCACGCCTCTGCATGGCCATGCTCCGATCCATTATTCACCCAGACGGTCGCCATGCCCAATTGCTTGGCAGGCTTCAAGTTGCGCGCCATGTCTTCCACCATCAGTGCCGATGCCGGGTCCACATCATAGCGCTGGCAGAGCCCTTCATAGCCCGCCAGTTCGGGCTTGGGCCGATAGACGCAATCATGAATGTCGAATACCGCTTCGAAACAGTCCGCCAGCCCGCGCTTGTCCAGCACGCGCCGGGCATAAACGGCATCGGCATTGGTGAAGATCAGCTTGCGCCCCGGCAGTGCTGCAATCGCATCGGCAAGTGCCGGGTCCGGCCCGATCCGGTCCAGCGTGATGTCATGCACATAATCGAGGAAGGGCGTGGGATCGACGCCATGGTCCAGCATCAGCCCGTTGAGCGTGGTGCCATGATCGACAAACCATTGCTTCTGCAAACGCCGCGCCTCCACGGCATCCACATCCAGCAAATCGGCAATAAACTGCCCCATCCGCACGTCGATCAGCGCAAACAGATTGGCGCTCGCGGGGTAGAGCGTGTTGTCCAGATCGAAGATCCAGGTGCGAACATGATTAAAGGCCGGGGGCATGGCGCGCCTTAACCCTGAATCGCGATTGCGCCTAGTGCGTCTCTCCTGCTGATTGAACGGTGAACGATTGGGTAATCATATTTCGCCGGAGATCATGCGATGCGCATCAACCGCACCATCTGGAAACGAGGCTGCGCGCTGCTCGCGCTGACGAGCCTGTCGGCCTGTGGCGGCGGAACGACTGCGGGCAGCGGCGGCGGCGTCGCCTCACCCCCCACGCCCGTGGCAGCCCCCACAACACCCGCGCCCGCCCCGGCTGCAGCTCCGGTGACGCCCAGCAATTCGGTCAACTATGAAACGGCTGAATATCAACGATCAAATTCCGCGATCCAATCGAAAGCGCTGACCGCCTATCAGCAGGGTGCGACCGGTGCGGGCGTGATTGCAGCCATTATTGATGGCGGCATCGCCCAGACCAACAGTGAATTTGCCGGGCGCATCCACTCAGCCTCCACCGATATCGTCAGCACACGCGGCATTGGTGATGAAAGCGGACATGGCACGTCGGTCGCAGCGGTGCTGGCAGGAGCGAAGAATGACAATGGCGCACATGGTATTGCCTTTGACGCAACTCTGCTGATCGCCCGCACCGACAAGCCGGGCAGCTGCGCCGATACCAGCGCAGACGGCGGCTGTTCTCATGATGACAATGCCATTGCGCGCGGGGTCGATCTGGCGGTGAGCAACGGCGCGCGTGTCATCAACATTTCGCTCGGTGGCTCTACAGCCAATGCCACGCTGCGCAGCGCAGTGGATCGCGCCACAGCGGCGGGCGTGGTGATCGTCATTTCGGCAGGCAATGCCTATGATGATGATCCCGTCAAAGGCTCCAACCCCGATCCGCTGGCGATGCTCGCGCTTGAGGGCATAGCGCGGAAATCGGTGATCATCGCGGGCGGCCTTGATGCCAGCAACGCGGCACTGACCGACTTTTCCAACCGCGCTGGCACCGGCTCTTCGGCCTATCTGGGCGCGCTCGCCTATCGCGTCCGCTCGATTGACGAGAATGGCACGGCCTATCTCTACAACGGAACCAGCTATGCCGCTCCGGCGATTTCGGGTGCGGTGGCGCTGCTGGCACAGGCCTTCCCCAATTTGAGCGGCGCGCAAATTGTGGACCTGCTGCTCAGCTCGGCCACTGATCTTGGACAAACGGGCGTGGACAATCAGTTCGGCCATGGCGCACTCAACATTGAAAACGCCTTCAAGCCAAAGGGGCAAACATCTCTGGCCGGCAGCGCGATTGCCGTGCCGATCACCAGTGATGGCGGCCTCTCTGCGCCGATGGGCGATGCCCGCCCGGCTGGTCTGACGGCCACCTTCCTTGATAGCTATGGCCGCGCCTATTCGGCTGATCTGGGCGAAACCATCGGTCGCAGCCGCCTGAGCCCGCGCCTGTTCAACGCGCTTGATACCGGCTTGTCTGCGATGCGGATGGGCGCTGGCCCCGCGACCCTGTCCATGTCGATCCGCCAGAATGGCAGCGAGGCAATCGTGGAACGCACATTGCTCGCCCCGCATGACAATGTTCAGGCGCGCGCGCTGGCCGGTCATGGCTTTGCCCAGCTTTCGGCAAAGACCGCCATCGCCTTTGGCATCGCAACGGGCAGCAGCAGCCTGCAACGCAGTCTCAGCAATGCGGCAAGCGCACCGTTCCTCATCGCGAATGAAAGCGATAGCGGCTGGGGCTTTGATTATGCCGCCCGCACCTCGATGCTGATGGCTCACCGCTCGGGCGCGTGGCGCTTCTTTGGCGGCGGCGAAAAGGGCGATGCCCGCCGTTGGGATCCCGACGCACTGACCGGCGGACGACAGGCGCGGCAGAGCTATGGCGTGCAGTCCGGCACCATCGGCGCGGAATGGAGCAAGGGCCGCGTGACGCTCTCCAGCCGCGCGACCATCCTGTCTGAAGACCGAACCGTGCTGGGCGCGCGTTTCTCCACCTTCCTCGGCTCGCACGGCTCACGCACGCTGTTTGCGGATATGGGCGCACGGCTGACTCTCCCCAGCGGCTGGAGCGCAAGCGGTCAGCTACGCACCGGCTGGACGCGGGTGAAGGCAGGCGGCGCGCGTGACGGGACGGACCGGCTCCGCACACAGGCCTGGTCTCTCGATCTGGAAAAGGCCAGATTGCTGATGGCGGGCGACCGGTTCGGCCTGCGTATCGCCCAGCCCCTCCGCGTCAGCCGAGGCAGCTTCGCGCTCACCCTGCCCGACAGCTATGATTATGCGAGTGGGGCCGTCACGCTGGCCTCTCGCCGCATGAATCTGGCTCCGGCCGGGCGCGAGATTGATCTCGAAAGCGGCTGGTCCATGCCGATTGGCAAAGGCAGCCTCGGAACCAATATCTTCTGGCGTCGCCAGCCTGGCAACATCGCCACCCTGCCCGCAGACAAGGGCGCTGCGGTGCGGTTTGATTGGCGGTTCTGAACCAGACCCGAATCGAGCGGGTGACAACCGATTGAATCAATCCGCTCATGGTGAGGAGGGACTGAGCTAGTCGAAGGCCCGTCTCGAACCACGGTCGGGAACACGGCGCACCGTGTTGCATTCTGCCCTGTCCTTCGAGACGCCGCTTCGACAGGCTCAGCGGCTCCTCAGGATGAGCGGATCAGCAAAAGGTCATAAAAGCTTAGCGCGTGGCGTTATACTGCAACTGCGCGTCGGTCAGCTGGAAGCCCACCAGCAACTCAAAGCTGGCGCGCTGCACCGCTTCGCGCACGGCGGGGTTGGCCAGGGGATCGATGGCAGCATCCTCATCGCCCGCCTTGCGCTTGCGGGTGATGCGTTCGCGGACATCGGCGGGCAGTGTGGCTGCTGCGCGATTGATCGAGGCACCGGCGGCGCCGGTCGTGCCCGCCCGGGTTTCGCCACCGGCAACGCCCGCCGCCACCCCGCTCACACTCTTGGACACAACGATGCGACCGCCACGAATGACTGAAGCGAAATAGGGCAGGATCACTTCGCGTGCGCCTTGCGGATTGGCACGCCGCGCCTGCACCACGAAATTGGCCTGAACATTCACGAGATTGCCCGAATCATCGCAGGTCGAACGCAAATTGGTGAGGTTGGCCACCACATCGATCGCGCGGGAATCGGTGCTGCCGGGCGGATCGAACAAGGTCACGTCTCCGGTATGCGCCGGAACCGCAACCGCCGGGCAAGCAGACCGGGTGACGCTGACCCCGCCGGTCGCGTCAATTTCCCCGTTCCGAGAACAGCCGGACGCGAGCAGCGCCACGGCGGTCAGGGGAAGGAGCGTGATCATTCGGGCCACAAGCCGATCCTTTTTCTGGCAAAGCAAGGAGGCCCGTATAGGAAGGCGCTTTGACCGCTGCAAGCAATCGCGTAAGGGCGGCGGGCAATGAGCGAGAAACCAGCCCTTCATGTCCTGATCGCCGCACCGCGCGGATTTTGCGCCGGGGTGGATCGGGCCATCCGCATCGTCGAACTGGCCATCGAGAAATTCGGCGCGCCCGTCTATGTCCGTCATGAGATCGTCCACAACCGTTTCGTCGTGGATTCTCTGAAGGCCAAGGGCGCGATTTTCGTGGAAGAACTGGATGCCGTGCCCGATGGCGTGCCGGTGATCTTCTCTGCCCATGGTGTGCCCAAGGCCGTTCCTGCCGCTGCCGATGCGCGCGGACTCAACTGGCTAGACGCCACCTGCCCGCTGGTTTCCAAAGTCCATCGTCAGGCCGAACGGCTGGTGGAAGCAGGCAAGCACATTATCTTTGTCGGCCATCACGGCCATCCCGAAGTGATCGGAACCTATGGGCAGGTGCCCGAAGGGACGATGACGGTGATCGAATCGGCAGAGGATGTGGCCAGCCTGCCCGATGCCTCGCCGGGCAGCTTGGGCTATCTGACACAGACCACGCTTTCGGTGGACGACACGCAGCAGATTATCGCAGCGCTGACAGCACGTTTCCCTGACATTCAGGGGCCGAAAGGCGAAGACATTTGTTACGCCACGTCCAATCGGCAGGATGCGGTCAAGGCGGTGGTGACGCAGGCGGAGCGGCTGATCGTGATCGGCGCGCCCAATTCATCCAACTCGCTGCGGCTCGCTGAAGTGGCCGAGCGGCGCGGCGTGCCCGCCCGGCTGATCGAGCGCGCCACCGATCTGGATTTTGACTGGCTGGGTACGCCTGCCACCATCGGGCTGACGGCGGGGGCTTCTGCGCCTGAACAACTGGTGCGCGAAGTGATGGATGCGCTCTCCGCACGCTTCACCGTCACCGAAGATGTGGTGGAAACCGCAACCGAAAACATGATCTTCAAATTGCCGCGCCAGATTGCGGATTGAGGCAGGCATGGCCGTTTATACCCATATCGATTCAGACGACATGACCATGCTGGTCCACCGCTTCAATGCGGGCACGCTCATCTCTGCCAAGGGCATTGCTGAGGGCGTGGAGAACAGCAATTATCTGGTGGAGACAGACAAGGGCCGCTTCATCTTCACTGTGTATGAAAAGCGCGTCGATCTGGACGATCTGCCCTTTTTCTTTGCGATGATCGATCATCTGGTCGCACGCGGATGCCCGGTGCCCGGCGCATTGATGACGGCGGAAGGCGCGCACATCGTCCACTGGCAGGGCAAGGCGATGGCGATGATGGAATTCATGCCCGGCCTGTCCGTCACCCACCCCACGCCCGCGCAGGCTCATGCTGTGGGCGTCGCGCTCGGGCAGGCGCACGCCGCCCTTGCCGATTTTGATCGCATCCGCCCCAACGCGCTTGGACCGCAAGGCTGGTTTGATCTGGCCAAACGCTGTGGCGACGATCTTGATCAAATCCGCCCCGGCCTGAAAGCGCGGGTTGAAGCCGAATGCGCGCATATCCGCGCGCATTGGCCCGAAGGCCTGCCCGTCAACGCCATCCACGCCGATCTGTTTCCAGACAATGTGCTGATGAGCGGCGATCATGTCTCTGCACTGATCGATTTCTACTTCGCCTGCACTGAAGTCCGGGCCTGGGATGTCGCCGTCACGCACGCCGCCTGGTGCTTTGAGCCCGATGGCACCGGTTACAACGCTGCCATCGGCGATGCGTTGCTGGCAGGCTATGATGAGAGTTTCGGAATGAGCGATGCCGAACGCGCGGCCTTCCCCGTGCTCGCGCGCGGGGCCTGTTTGCGTTTCCTACTCACCCGCGCTTGGGACTGGCTCAACACGCCTGCTGACGCGATGGTGACGCGCAAAGACCCAATCGCCTTCCTCAACCGGCTAGAGCATTACGCCGCCTTATGAGCGATTTGCCCCGCGTGATCATGGCGACCGATGGCGCCTGCAAGGGCAATCCCGGCCCCGGCGGCTGGGGCGTCGTGCTGCGCATGGGTGAGCGCGAGAAAGACCTGTCCGGCGGCGAGAAAGACACCACCAACAACCGCATGGAACTGACCGCAGCGATTCGCGGATTGCAGGCGTTGAAGCGCCCCTGTCATGTCATTCTCACCACAGACAGTGTCTATGTTCGGGACGGCATCACGAAATGGGTGAAAGGCTGGATGAAGAATGGCTGGCGCACCGCTGACAAAAAGCCAGTCAAAAATGTGGATTTGTGGCAGGAATTAGTGGAAATCTGCAAGATTCATCGCATCGAATGGCATTGGGTCAAAGGTCATGCCGGTGATCCCGATAATGAACGCGCTGATCAACTGGCGAGCAGTGCGGCCTTGATTGCTGCGCGAAGCGGTGCATAATCCCGCGCTTCCGTAAAGGAAGGGTGGGAGAAGAACGATGCAGTTCGAACTCTACAAGGACAAGAAGGGAGAGTTCCGCTGGCGGCTGCGCCATGCCAACGGCAACATCCTCGCCACGGCCAGTGAAGGCTACAAGGCCAAGGCATCTGCGGTGAAGTGTATTGACGCGGTCAAGGCGTCAACCGAGGCACCGGTCAAGGAATTCAAATAAGGCGCGCAGGGGCGTAGGCCGGGGCATCAACACCGGCCATCCAGAGGGGCAGTTTCTCATTGCGGATCAGACTGGCGCATAAGTGTGCGGCGGCAGGGGCTGTCTGTATGCCAAAGCCGCCCTGCCCGGCGCACCACCACAGGCCCGCCACGTCCGGATCAGCTCCGAACACAGGCAGGCGATCCGGCGCAAAGCTGCGCAGTCCCGCCCAGCTCCGTTCGACCTTGCGAATGGACCAGTCCATCACCGACTGGAACCTGTCTATGGCGATGGCAATGTCCATCTCTTCCGGCGCGGCATCGCAGGCGGGAGACGGGGTTTCATCATGCGGGCTCAGCCACAACCGGTGCGCGCCTTCGGGCTTGAAATAGAAGCTGCCGCGCACATCAATCACCATAGGACCATGCGGATCAATGGCGGTGTCCAGCTCCAGCTGGATGATCGTGCGCCGATAGGGCTGGATGCCGAGCGGACGCGCGCCCGCCAAAACGGCGATCTCATCGGCCCAGGCTCCGGCCGCATTGACCAGCTGCGCCGCTTCAAAATTGCCCGCGCTGGTTTCGATCTGCCAGGCCCAGTCGCGTCGCGCCAGCCCGCTCACCCGCGCGCGCGTCACCAGAGTGCCGCCAGAGTGACGCGCCTGTTTCAGGCAGAAGGCGTGGTAGCCCGCTACATCAATATCAAAGCCCTCCGCTTCCAACAGACCATCGCACCATTCACCGCGTAGCCCCGGCAAGAGTGGCCGCAGGCCGTTACGATCCAGCGTGGTGAAGGCGATGCCCAAGCCTTGGTATGACGCCTCCATCTCGCGCAGATCAGCCGCCGTATCATGATGGGAAAGCGTCACCACGCTGCGCGCCGTCAGAAAATCGCGCAGCGGCTCCAGAGAGGCGAGCGTGAGCGGCGCGATCTGCGGCCCACCATAGGTCGCGTGCCAATAGGCGTTCGAGCGACCTGTCGTGTGATAGCCGGGATGATCCTCCGCTTCGAGGATGAGCACGCGCAGCCCCGGCCCCAGCGCAGCGGCCAGACTCGCCCCCGCAATCCCGGCCCCGATAATGGCAACGTCATAGGTCATCGCACTGGCGCCACTTCATCCAGAAACGCATCCACCCGCGCCAGTGCATCGGCCTGCACCGCATCGACTTCACGCAGAAGCTCATGCGCTACATCCTTGTCATAAAGATGCAGCTGCGCCTGTGGCAGCAGCCCCGCCACGCGCGCAATCGCAGATGGGGAAACAAGGCCATCGCCTTGTGTGGCCAGAATGAGCAGCGGAGTCATATCTTTCACCTGACCGGCCAGCGCCTCAATGGCAAGGCAGGAGTCATAGGCTTGCGACAACCAGTTGAGACTGGGCGGCCCCAACACCAGTGCGGGGTTCTGTTCGCGCCACCATTGCTCATCGGCATAGCGCTCCGCATCATGCGTTAGGAGAGACTGGCGAGAGGCCAGCGTGCCCGGCTTCTCATTGCCGGACCAAGCCTTGGCGGTCGGCCAACGGCGTGCGGCCCATCGCACGACGGCCGCCACCCAGCCAATCGGAAGCGGCACGTCAAAGCCCAGCATCGGCGCACTCAGCACCACAGCGTCTGGCTTCACCTGCCCTTCGAGCAGCGCGCGCAGCAGCAAATGCCCGCCCATGCTGTGCCCCATCATCACGACCGGGCCGGGTGCAGCGGGCTGCCAGCCGCGCACAAATTCGGCCAGATCATCGGTCCAGTGCGAGAACTGGTCGATATGGCCAATCTTCGGATCGGCCAGCAGACGCCCGGACCCGCCCTGCCCGCGCCAGTCAAAGCCCGAAATCGCCCAGCCCTGAGCGTGCCAATGGGCCAGCGCCTCCAGATATTTTTCCGGCATGTCGCCCCGCCCGGTCTGGAACAACAGGCTGCCGCGCACGGGAGCACCCGCAGGCTGTGGCCAGTCATAGCGGCGCATTACCCAGCCATCAGGCGCGGTCCAACCAGAAAAGGTCCAGCCTTCTGGGATCATGCGGGCGATGGCGCGGCCATGGTTCATCGGATTGGTTACTCTTTGGTAAGGCATAGTGCGTATTGATGCTGTCCCATGAGCATAACCTCTCTTGAAACAGCCTGCGCGGGGATTCTCACCTTGGGCTTGCTGATTGCAGCAGGGACCGACCTGAAGGCAAGGACCATTCCCCAGTGGCTGGTCATTGCCATTGCGTGCGGCGCGCCCGTCTGGTGGTGGGCCAGAGACCTGACACTTTGGCCCGATGTGGCGTGGCAGATCGGCCTTGCGCTCGCCGTGATGACTGTCTTCACCGCTCTTTTTTCCTTCGGGCAGATGGGCGGCGGGGATGTGAAGCTGCTTGGAGCGCTCGCTTTGTGGTTTCCACCGATCCCCATGCTCCAGCTGTTTATCATCATGTCGCTGGCAGGCGGTGTGCTCACACTCTTTCTTTTGGTGCTCCACAAAGCACTGAAACGCGAGGGTATTCCAGAAATTCCTTACGGTGTCGCGATCTCGATCGGGGCGTTGTGGGTGCTTTACCAACGAAATCTTAACCAATTTGCGTGAAGGCTGCGCAATCTAACGTTTCAGCCATGTGACAGGGAATTCACGACATGGATCCAAAGAAAATGGCCTTGCTGGTCGCGGCGCTCATGGTAGCGGGTGTTACGGCGTTTGCGGCAAAGAGCATGTTCTCGGCCGAACAGACGGCTTCACCGGCTGCTCAGGCGGCAACAGTACCGGAAAATCTCCCGGAAATTCTGGTGGCGACCCGGTCCCTGCCCATTGGCACGATCATCGAGAAGGACAGCTTCCGGTATCAGCCCTGGCCCAAGGAGCTGATCGACAACGCCTATTACAAGAAGGGCGAAGCCGATCCGGCCTCTCTGGCAGGCACAGTTGTGCGCACGGCCATTACGGCGGGCCAGCCGGTCACCAAGGGGGCGCTCGTCTCCCCGGATGATCGCGGCTTCCTCGCCGCGGCCCTAGGGCCGGGGATGCGCGCTGTCTCCATCCCTGTGACGGCTCAGGCCGGCGTAGCGGGCTTCATCTTCCCGGGTGACCGGGTGGACGTGGTGCTGACACAAACCGTCGAATCGCGCGGCGAAGAAGATGGCCCGCCGCTGCGCGCCTCAGAAACCATCGTCCGCAACGTCCGCGTGCTCGCCACCGACCAGCGCACCGTGCCTGAAGATGAAAAGGGCGATCGCGTCGTCCAGACCTTCGCCACGATCACGCTCGAAGTGACGCCGCGCATCGCCGAAAAGATCGCGGTTGCCCAGTCCATCGGTCAGCTCAGCCTCGCGCTGCGCTCGATCGCAGACAACACCGCCGAGCTCGAACGCGCCATTGCCTCGGGTGAGGTCAAGGTGCCGAACAATGGCGATCCCAAGGCTGAAAAGCGGATGATGATCCAGGTCGCATCGCGCCCGATTGATACCGACACCACTTATGTGGTGGGGGCTGACGTGTCGCGCTTCTCGCGCCGCTCCATCCCCGCACAGAGCAAGCCGAAGCAGCAGATGCAAGGCCCCAGCGCCTTTGCACCGCCGAGCTATAATTCGGCTCCGCCTTCGACGCCGATGATGCCGGGTGCAAAGCCTGCCGCTTCAGAGCCGACCGTGCGCGTGGCACGCGGCAAAACCATCACCGATGTTCCGGTGGGAGGAAACTGAGATGACCCTGATGAAATCACTCCTCCGCCAGCCCGCGAGCGGCGCTCTGGCCGTAGCCCTGAGCCTGACCGCAGGCATGGTGCTTGCCAGCCGCGCTGCTGATGCCGCCCCGGCGACGACGCAGAAGCCCGCGAGCGAGCTGACGCTTTCGGTTGGTCGTGGCCAGTTGATCACGCTCTCTCAGCCGATGACAGACGTGTTCGTGGCCAATGAGCTGGTTGCCGATGTGCAGGTTCGCTCTCCCACGCAGCTTTATGTCTTTGCCAAGGGTGCAGGTGAAACCTCCATCTACGCAACGACCAAATCGGGCACGGTGGTCTTTTCGGCCAACGTCAAGGTGGGCAACAATGTGTCCACCATTGATCAGATGATCCGCGTGGCGATGCCCGAAGCCAACATCCAGACGACGACGATGAACGGCATGGTCCTTCTGACCGGCACTGTGAAATCGCCGGGCGACAGCGATGAGGCTGAACGGCTGGTGCAGGCCTATGTGGGTGACACGACCAAGGTTGTCAGCCGCCTGCGCACCGCAACGCCGCTTCAGGTCAATCTTCAGGTGAAGATCGCCGAAGTGAACCGCACGCTGGTGAAAGAAATCGGCGCGAACCTGCTGACCCGCGACATGACGAATGGCTTCCAGTTCGGCATTGCGCAAGGCCGCAACTTCGGCACGATCGGCAATACCGATCTGTCTGCCCTGCCCAAGCTTGACGCGTCCAACGTGTTTGGCCTTCCGGCGGGCACGTTGAGCCTGCCCTTCGATCCGAAGAGCGGCCAGTTCGTGACGGCAGGCACGGCGTTTGATTTCAAGAACCTCGCACAGGGTTCGGGCAAAACCTCGATTGCGCTCGCCAGCCGCCTGTTTGGTCTGGATGTGGCCTCTGCTATCGACCTTGCCGAACAGGAAGGGCTCGTTTCGACGCTCGCCCAGCCGAACCTCACCGCGCTGTCGGGTGAAACCGCCAGCTTCTTGGCTGGTGGTGAATTCCCGATCCCGATCTCGCAGCAGCAGGGTCAGGTGACAGTCGAGTATAAGCAATATGGTGTCAGCCTGGCGTTCACGCCGACCGTGCTGGACAATGGCCGCATTTCGATGCGCGTCCGTCCGGAAGTGTCGGAACTGACGTCTGAAGGCACTGTGCGGCTCAACGGCTTCGACATTCCGGGCGTGGCGACGCGCCGGGCGGAAACGACTGTAGAACTGGGCTCCGGCCAGTCCTTCATGATTGGCGGCCTGCTCCGCAACTCGAACAACAACGTGATCGACCGCACCCCGGGCGCAGGCAATGTGCCGGTTCTGGGCGCGCTGTTCCGCTCGACCCGCTTCCGCAAGAGCGAGACCGAGCTGGTCATCATCGTGACGCCGTATCTGGTGAAGCCGGTCTCTGCGAACGACATCGCGCTGCCGACCGACAACTACAAGACGCCGAGCGATATCGAGCGCGTGCTGTTGGGCAAGACCCATTCCAGCACGGATGCGCCGCGCCCCAAACCGACGATGGAAGGCGCTTCGGGCAATGCCCAGCCGCAATTCGGCGCAAACACAGCCACGCCTGCGGCGGGTCCGTTTGCCGCCGCTCCGGTCGAAGAGCCCAAGCGCAAGAAGCGCAAGGACAAGGGCAATGGCGATCAGCTCGCCATGGCTTCGGCTCCGGCACCCTCAGCAGACGACAAGGCTGCCGCCCGCGCCGCTGAAAAGGCCGCCCGCAATCAGGCCAAGGCAGACCGCAAGGCGCGTGATGCCGCTGGCGACGCCACAGCCGACCCGGCCGCCATTCCCGGCTTCTCGGGCCTTTGAACCGATCAGGAGGCAAGACGATGAACTTGACGAAACTCTCAGTCCTTCTCGCCCTCGGCCTGACGGTCAGCGCCTGCGGGAGCAGCAATCGCGGTCTTGAATCTGTGCACCAGCCGGTGGTGTCGCGCGCGGATTATGCGTTCGACGTCTATGGCGGTCAGGGGGGGCTGGCTCCGGCCGACGAATCCCGCCTGCGCGGCTGGTTCGATTCGCTTCAGCTTGGTTATGGTGACAAGGTTTCGGTCGATACCGGCGGGGCCTATGGGGGTGACGAAGCCCGTCGCGCCGTGGGTCAGGTCGCCGCGCGCTATGGCATTCTCCTTCAGGAGGCTGCGCCCTCCACGCCGGGTGAAATTGCACCCGGCACGGTCCGGGTTGTGGTCAGCCGCCTGAAGGCGGGCGTTCCGTCCTGCCCGGACTGGTCAGGCTCTGCCAGCCGCAGCTTCGGCAACAGCAGCATGTCCAACTATGGCTGCGCCACCAACACCAATCTGGCGGCCATGGTTGCCGATCCGGAAGATCTGGTGCGCGGCAAGACCGGCGACCCTCAGGTGGATGCCGCGCTCTCGGGCAAGGCCATCAAGGCCTATCGCGAAGCGCCGACCACCGGAACCAAGGGCCTGAAGGTCGAAACCACGGGAGGTAATTGATCATGAACGCGCCTTGGACAGCAGGACGCCCGGGAGCCCGGGATCCGTTCGCAGCCTTTGTTTGCGATGAAATGACGCTGGGCACGCTCAAGGTCGTCTGCAACGATCTGGGATGGCCCGCCGAAAAGGTGAACAAGGGCGGGCTGCGCAATGCCGTGCAGACGCTCTCTGTGTCGGCAAGCCCGACCATCCTGTTCGTCGATCTTTCGGAAAGCGGCGATCCGCTCAACGACATCAACGCGCTCGCCGAAGTGTGCGAGCCCGGAACGGTCGTGATTGCAGCGGGCGAAATCAACGATGTGCGCCTCTATCGCGATCTGATTGCAAGCGGTCTTCAGGATTATCTCCTCAAGCCGTTCAGCCCTGATCAGTTCCGGGACGCGGTGGCCCATGCTCAGGCCGTACTGGCTGCGCCCAAGGCCGCCGAAGCCGCTGGCAATCAGCGTCCACACTTCACCATGGGTGTCATTGGCACGCGCGGTGGCGTTGGGGCGTCCACCATTGCGACATCTCTCGCCTGGGCGTTCAGCGAACGCGAGAAGCGGTCGAGCGCGCTGCTTGATCTGGACGTGCATTTTGGCACCGGCGCATTGACGATGGATCTGGAACCGGGCCGCGGCCTGACCGACGCGATCGACAATCCGGCGCGTATCGACGGTCTCTTCATCGAACGCGCCATGGTGCGGGCGAATGAAAAGCTTTCGATCCTCTCAGCTGAAGCCCCGATGAGCCAGCCGACCCTTTCGGATGGCACGGCCTTCTTCCAGCTAACCGAGGAAATGCGCTCTGCCTTTGAAGCGACGGTGATTGATTTGCCGCGCCACATGGTTGTGCAATATCCGCACCTTGTGGCCGATCTTCAGTCGATCGTGGTGGTTTCGGAACTGACGCTGGCCGGTGCCCGCGACATGATCCGCATCCTCTCCTGGCTCAAGTCGAACGCACCGCAGGCTCAGGTCATCGCCGCGATCAACTCCGCAGGTGCGTCGAGCACGCCGGAAATCAGCCAGCGCGACTTTGAATCATCGATCGAGCGCAAGGCCGACCTCATCCTGCCCTACGACGCCAAGGCCACCAGCACAGCCGCGAAGCTCGGCAAGACCATTGTCGATGCGGCGCCCTCCAGCAAGCTGGGCTCCACGCTCATTGATCTGTCCGGGATGATCCTGGGCCGTATCGAAGCGGGCGCAGAGGGGGCCGCGCCGGTCAAGGCTGGCAAGTCCGGCTCGCTGATGGACAAGGTCACTAACCTGAAGTCGATGCTCAAGCCCAAGTCCAAGGCGGCCCCAGCAGCAGAGCCTGAATCCATCAACTGAGTTCAGGCACGACCGAAGAAAGAACAGGCTTACCAGCTATGGATAACATCCAGATCATGATCCTGATGGGCGGCAGCATGACCACGCTCATCATCATTCTGCTTGCTTTTGCCGGCCCGGCCACGGGCAAGGCGCAGAAGCGGCGTCTGGAATCCATCAAGGAACGCCATGGCCAGAATGGCAATGTGATCGAGCAGCATCTGAAGCGGATCACAGCCAATCGCCAGTCCACGGCGAGCGAGGCGACCGCCAGCCGGTTCATCCCGAACCCGGCTTTGCTGCGCCTGCGCCTGGAAAAGACCGGCAAGAACTGGACGCTGCCGCGTTATACCCAGACCGTCGCTGGCATCGCCGTTGGCGTGGCGGGTGTCGGGATCACTCTGGGCGCTCCGCCGTTGCTCGCCCTGCTCGTCGGACTTGTTCTGGGACTCGGCCTGCCGCACATGGTTGTGAACTTCTTCATCGGCCGCCGGCTCAACAAGTTTAACCAGCGTTTCCCCGATTCGATCGAACTGATGGTGCGCGGCCTTCGCTCTGGTCTGCCCATCACGGAAACGCTGGGCGTGGTCGGCACCGAAGTGCCCGGCCCGACTGGCGAGGAATTCCGCGCCATTGGCGACCGCATCAAGATCGGCAAGACCATGGAAGCCGCGTTGCAGGAAACAGCCGACAAGCTTGGCACGCCGGAATTCCAGTTCTTCTGCATCACGCTCCAGATCCAGCGCGAAACGGGCGGCAACCTGGCAGAAACATTGTCCAACCTGTCAGAAGTGCTGCGCAAGCGCGCGCAGATGAAGCTGAAGGTTGCGGCCATGTCTTCGGAATCGAAGGCGTCCGCCTACATCATCGGTTCGTTGCCCTTCCTGGTGTTCGGCATGATCCTCTACATCAACCCGCATTATATGGAGGGCTTCTTTTCCGAACCCCGGCTGATGATGGCTGGTGGTGGCGGTCTGTGCTGGATGGGCATTGGTGCCTTCATCATGTCCCGCATGATCAGCTTCGAAATCTGACGAGGAACGGAAAGGCATTTTTCAGCCATGAAACAGATCGAATCCCTCCTCGGAATCGACGTCATCTGGGTGGCGACGCTGATGGCCGCACTCGCCGTCTTCTCGCTGCTGTTCGCGCTCTACACGGCAACGACCGTGCGTGATCCGATGGCCAAGCGCGTCAAGGCGCTCAATGAACGCCGCGAGCAGCTCAAAGCCGGTATCGTTGTCCAGTCGGGCAAGCGTCGCGCCAAGCTGACGCAGCAGAATGATACGGCGGACAAGGTCAAATCCTTCCTGTCCTCGCTGCGTGTGTTGCAGGACGAACAGATCAAGACAGCGCAGCTCAAGCTGATGCAGGCCGGTATCCGGAACCGCGAATTTGGCGTGATCGTGATCTTCAGCCGGTTGATCCTGCCAATCCTGTTCGGCGGTGCTGCGGTGATCTACGTCTATGCGATGAACAGCTTCCCGGACTGGACGCCCATCAAGCGTTCCGGCACCGTCGCGGCAGCGCTCATCCTCGGCTACAAAGCGGCTGACCTTTACCTCTCCAACACGATCAAGAAGCGCACCGATGCGATCCGCAAGGGCCTGCCAGACGCGCTCGATCTGCTCGTGATCTGCGCCGAAGCCGGCCTGACCGTGGACGCCTCATTTGCCCGCGTCTCGCGTGAACTGGGCAAGGCCTATCCCGAACTGGGCGACGAATTTGCGCTTACCTCGATCGAACTCGGCTTCTTGACCGACCGCCGTCAGGCGTTTGACAATCTGGCCACGCGTGTTCCGCTCGATTCGATCAAGGGCGTGGTCACGACCATGATCCAGACCGAGAAATATGGTACGCCGCTTGCCTCCGCGCTGCGTGTGCTCTCCGCCGAATTCCGCAACGAACGCATGATGCGCGCCGAAGAAAAAGCGGCCCGTCTGCCTGCGATCATGACGGTGCCGCTGATTCTTTTCATTCTTCCGGTGCTGTTCATCGTCATCCTTGGCCCGGCGGCTTGTGCCATCGGCGACACCTTCGACAAGATGTAACCCATAGAGCGGGCCGGTATCGTTATCGCGATACCGGCCCGCACCGGGATTGCTGCCGCACCGCTTCCAGCCCCGGCAATTCGGATGGGTTGGCCAACAACAGCCGGATCAGCGCAACGCCGCGATCATCCCCGACGCGAACAACTTCGGCCCCCGGCGGCGTCATTTGCCCGTCCTTGGCAATCACCACGGCATAGGGCTTGCCCCCGGCCTGCGCATCATTGCGCACAAACACCACATCGGTGTTCGCATCAAAGATGCTGAGCGAGGAATAGCGCCCCGCCACCGGAACCACATCCACCCGCACCGGACCCTTGGAGAGATCAAAGGGGCAGGTTGAATAAGCAAGATCGGGGCTGGGCCGCACGACGAACTGGTTCGTCGGGCTCGCCAATGCGCCATGCGCCATGGCGTTGAAGCTGCCACGCTTGGCCATGCCCTCCACCGCCTTGCCCATGATCATGCCGGGGATCAGATGCGTGCCCCCGAACAGGCCGATTCCAGCTGCCAGTGCGCCCGCCAGCAGGGGCTTGGTCCACCCGCTCATGCGCAGCCCTCCTTCTTCAAAACAGGCAAGGCCGATTTGGACGGGTCCGCTATGAAGCCCTTGCCGGGATTGTACATGCGCAGCGTCAGATGGAAGGGCTTGCCCGCTGTGGTGGGCAGCCAATGGCCGCCTGCGGGCTGTTTCGGCCCGATTTCAACGCGCCAGCCGCCTTTTTCCGCTTCAGAGATTGCTGCCCCATTGAACGACCAGGCATTGAGCGCATTGGGCATCAGATAGCCCGCTGTGTCATAGACGGTCACGCTCCACCACCGCGCATCCAGCGCCGCACCAGTCATCGCATAGCGGCACGATCCATCCAGTGCCTTGCCCTCTGAATCGACCGCCCCCTGCCAATAGACGGTCTCCGTGGCGGGCAAGGCCAATAGCCCCCGCCGCGCCACACCCGCGCGCGTGAAGGGATCGGTCGATTTGGTGCCATAGCCCAACGAGGTCGTCCACGACCCGTTGACGATGTCCGCCTTGCCCAGCCCCCGCCCCGCAAGCGCCCATGCCCCGCCTGTGCCGAGTGCGAGCCCGGCGAGGATGGTGATGGTGTAGCGCAATCCCGCTCTCACAACGTCGCCCCCGCGAAGGCGGGGGCCGCTGTCCGACTAGGCATTGATCGTTTCATACAAATCCCTCCAATCCGGATTCTGCTCCGTGATAAGGCGCAGTTTCCAGTCCCGGTTCCATTTTTTCAAGGCTTTTTCGCGCGCGACGGCGAACTCGATGCTGGAATGAGGTTCGATCAGCACGAGCCGCGTCAAAGCCCATTTACGGCAGAAGGACTATCCCCGTCCTTCCCTGTGCGCTATGACACGCGCAGCAAGATCCGCCGTTACGCCGACATAGAGGATGCCGTTCGGCTTGTTGGTCATGATGTAGGTGTAACCGCCAAAGCGCATGGGCTGACGGTAACACGGGAGAGATCGTAGGCAAACCGGCCTCCGCCTGCGCGGGGGCGACGTTACTTACTCTGATACAACACGTCGCCCCCGCGCAGGCGGGGGCCGGCATCCGGAAAATCGCTACCCCTTCAGCGCGGCCTGCGCCGCCGCCAGCCGTGCAATCGGCACCCGGAAGGGCGAGGCGGAAACATAATCGAGCCCCACGCTCTCACAGAAATGGATGCTCGCCGGATCGCCGCCATGTTCGCCGCATATGCCGAGCTTGATGTCTGGTCGCGTCGCGCGACCGCGTTCGGCGGCGAGCTTCACCAGTTCGCCCACGCCTTCCACATCGATCGAGACGAACGGATCGCGCTCATAAATGCCCTTGCCGACATATTGGGTGAGGAAGCGCGCAGCATCATCGCGCGAGACGCCGAGCGTCGTCTGTGTAAGATCGTTCGTGCCAAAGCTGAAGAACGCGCCCGCTTCCGCAATCTCGCCCGCCCGCAGCGCCGCACGCGGCAGCTCGATCATCGTGCCGACAAGATAGTCTACGCGCTTGCCCGTCTCGGCAAACACCGCCTGCGCAGCGGCATCCACCACATCTTTCATCAGCTCCAGCTCGCGCTTGGTGGCGACGAGCGGGATCATGATTTCAGGCACCGGAGCGACATCGAGCGAACAGGCCGCTTCAAAAATCGCGCGCGCCTGCATCTCGTAAATTTCCGGATAGGTCACGCCCAGGCGACACCCGCGATGGCCGAGCATCGGGTTGAACTCATGCAGTTCATTCGCGCGCTGCTTGAGCACATCGACGCTGACACCAGCAGCCGCAGCCACTTCGGCAAACTCCGCCTCTTCATGCGGCAGGAATTCGTGCAGCGGCGGATCGAGCAGACGGATCGTGACAGGAAGTCCTGCCATCACTTTGAAAATAGCTGCAAAATCGCTGCGCTGTTCGGGCAGCAGCTTGTCGAGCGCGGCGCGACGCCCGGCTTCATCATCCGCCAAAATCATTTGTCGCACCGCCGTGATGCGCGCGGCATCGAAGAACATGTGTTCGGTGCGGCAGAGACCAATGCCTTCCGCGCCGAAATCGCGTGCGACCTGTGCGTCGTGCGGCGTTTCCGCATTGGCGCGCACCTTCATGCGGCGCACTTCATCCGCCCACACCATCAGCGTGCCGAAATCGCCCGCGAGTTCGGGCTGCACAGTGGGCACTGCGCCCGCCATCACTTCGCCCGATGCGCCATCGAGCGTGAGGATATCCCCCTCACCCAGATCGCGCCCACCGACCTTCAGCGTCTTGGCCTTGGCGTCGATCACCAGCGCGCCCGCGCCCGACACGCAGGGCCGCCCCATGCCGCGCGCGACAACCGCCGCATGGCTCGTCATCCCGCCGCGCGCCGTGAGGATACCCTTCGCTGCGTGCATTCCGTGAATATCTTCGGGCGAGGTTTCGATGCGGACCAGGATCACCGCCTCGCCCTTTTCCGCCCATTTCTCCGCCGTATCGGCGTCAAACACGATCTTGCCAGACGCCGCACCCGGAGACGCCGGAAGCCCCTTGGTCAGCACATCGCGTTCCGCCGCCGGATCGAGCGTGGGGTGGAGCAATTGATCCAGCCCGCTTGCATCCACACGCGCCACAGCCTCGCCGCGCGTGATCAGGCCTTCATTGGCCATATCAACAGCGATGCGCAGCGCCGCCTTGCTGGTCCGCTTGCCAGAGCGCGTTTGCAGCATCCACAGCTTGCCGCGTTCCACGGTGAATTCGATATCCTGCATGTCGCGATAATGCCGCTCCAGCAAGTCAAACACACCCGCCAGCTCGGCATAGGTTTCGGGCATCGCCTCTTCCATGCTGAGCGGCTTGGCATTGGCACGCTCGCGCGCCTGCTTGGTGAGATATTGCGGCGTGCGAATGCCCGCGACGACATCTTCGCCCTGCGCGTTGATCAGATATTCGCCATAATAGGCGTTCTCGCCCGTCGCCGGATCGCGCGTGAACGCCACACCCGTCGCGGAGGTTTCGCCCATATTGCCGAACACCATGGCCTGCACGTTCACCGCAGTGCCCCAGTCTGCCGGGATGTGATTGAGGCGACGATAGACCTTCGCGCGCTCACTCTCCCACGATCCAAACACCGCGCCAACCGCGCCCCAAAGCTGCGCGTTCACATCTTGCGGGAAGGGCTGGCCCCATTGTTTCTCAACCAGCGCTTTGTACTCGCCCACCAGCGCGCGCCAATCCTCAGCCTCCATCTCGGTATCGAGCCAGATGCCCTTGTCTTCCTTGGCAACTTCGAGCGCTTCCTCAAAACTGTCATGGTCGAGACGCAGCACCACATCGGCATACATCTGGATGAAGCGGCGATAGCTGTCCCACGCGAACCGCGCATCTCCGGAAGAGGCCACGAGCCCTTCAACGGTGGCATCATTCAGCCCCAGATTGAGAACGGTATCCATCATGCCCGGCATCGAAACCCGCGCGCCGGAGCGGACGGAAACGAGCAGCGGATTGGCAGGATCACCAAAGGTCCGCCCTGTCACGCCTTCAATATGCGCGACGCCCTGCGCCACCTGTTCGGCGAGTTCGGCGGGATATTGCTCGCCATTGGCATAATAAGCGGTGCAGACCTCGGTCGTCAGCGTAAAGCCCGGCGGCACCGGCAGGCCAATCGCCGCCATGCCATCGAGATTCGCGCCCTTGCCGCCGAGCAGGTTCTTGTCCCCCTGCCCGCCATCCTGCGCGCCGCCGCCGAACCGGTACATATATTTTGTCATGAAATCTCCCCCTCCCCAGTTCGGGGAAAGGGCCGGGAAGAGGGGAAGGCCCGCCTCTCCACGGCCCCCAATTGCCGCATGAGAAACAACCCCTCACCCCAACCGGAGCGGATGTGAAGGGCTACCCCTCGATCTTCGAAAAGTCCGCTACATTGTGCACTGCAACACGAAAACGGTCAAGCAGGCCAAGACGGAATGCCCGTTTTTTATCATCAGGATCATTCACCATAACCCCTTCAAAAAACGCATCAATCGGCGCGCGGAGCGAGGCGAGCGCGGACATGGCGGCTTCAAAATTTTCAGCTTCGATGGCGGCTTGCGCGGTGGGTTCGGCCGCGTTGAGGGCCTGCTCCAAAGCCAATTCCTCCCCGCTCCGGGGAGGGGGACCGTCCGAAGGATGGTGGAGGGGCGCGGGTGCAACCCGCGTGTCGGCCTCCCCGCTCCCTGCGGTCGCGGCCCCTCCGTCGCTTCGCGCCACCTCCCCCAAGGGGGAGGATTTAAGAATATTCGCCGCGCGCTTATACCCAGCGAGCAAATTGGCCCCATCCTCAGTGCCCATAAACGCCTGCAACGCCTTCACCCGCGCGAGCAGGCGGACGAGATCATCCTCCCCACCGAGCGCAAACACGGCGTCGATCAGGTCGTGGCGCACACCCGCTTCCCGCTGCTGGACTTTGAGGCGGTCGGCGAAGAAGGCTAAAATATCATTTGGGGATGTCTTCAATTCAACCATTTCAAATATCATTTTCGCCGTCACGTCTTCAAATTTTACTGCAGTTTCAGGCCTTCCAGTCAATTGAACAAAGCCATCCTCTAAATCCCAACGGCTATCATATATACCGATCTTGTCAGTTCTAAATTGCACATCTCCGACTGTTAGTGTCGCCTCATCTACTGCCCACATTTCTCGACCAAAGAATGTTTCTGCAACGACCATAGCCTTTGGAAAGTAATTCAAAATTTCCGTCAATTTTAGGCGAATTCTGTTTGTACTTATCAGTTCGATCACGCCAATCGCAGCGCGTCGAAGTGCAAACGGGTCTTTTGAACCTGTCGGCTTTGCGTTTATCGCGAAGAACGTCGCCAAAGTATCCAGCTTATCCGCCAAACTCACTGCCACCGTCACCGGGGCGGTTGGCACGTCATCGCCCTGACCGACCGGCTTGTAATGATCGCGGATCGCATCGGCGACCTCATCCGCCTCGCTCTGCGCGCGCGCGTAATATCCGCCCATCACGCCCTGCAGTTCAGGGAATTCACCCACCATGCCGGTTACGAGATCGGCCTTGCACAGGCGCGCGGCGCGTTCGGCGAGGGCAGCCAGATGCTCCCTCTCCCCTTCAGGGGAGAGGGCTGGGGAGAGGGGCTGTGTGGAGGCAGACTCCCCCTCTCCCAACCCTCTCCCCTGAAGGGGGGAGGGCTTTATGATCCCCTCTTCACACAACCACCGCGCCAGCTTCGCCACGCGCTCCACCTTGTCGGCCACCGTGCCCAGTTTCTCATGGAACACGATCTGCGAAAGCTTCTTCGCCTGCTCTTCCAGCGGGATTTTCAGATCCTGTTCCCAGAAGAATTTCGCATCGGAAAGCCGCGCCGCGAGCACTTTTTCATTGCCCGCGACAATCGCCGCACCGCCATCATTCGCCACGATGTTCGCGGTGCAAACGAACGCGTTGGCGAGCTTGCCCGCTGAATCGTGGCACACGAAATATTTCTGGTTCACCCGCGCCGTCAGCTGGATCACCTCTTCGGGCACCTCCAGAAACGCCGGATCGAACCGCCCCAGCATCGGCACCGGCCATTCGGTGAGGCCGCTATTTTCGTTGACCAGCCCCTCATCGGGCACCAGCACCAGCCCGGCCTCGCGCGCGGCCTTGTCTGCCCCTTCGCGGATGATGCGGCGGCGTTCGTCCTGATCGATGATGACATGCGCGGCGCGCAGCTTCATCGCATAATCAGCGGCATTGCCAATCGTCACCTCGCCGCTGTGGTGGAAGCGGTGGCCCATCGTTGCGGAGCCGGAGACGATCCCGTCAATCGCGCACGGCACCACATCGTCCCCCAGCAGCGCGACAATGCCCTGCAACGGGCGCACCCAGCGCAGGCTCTCTGTGGAAGCAGAGGCCGCGCCCCAACGCTGGCTCTTGGGCCAGGGGAAGGCGCGGATGATCGCGGGGATCGCTTCGGCCAGCACATCCGCCGTCTTGCGGCCCGGCTTGTTGACCACCGCGAAATACACGCCGCCGCGCTCTTCCAGTTGATCCTGCGTCAGCCCGGTCTTGCGCAGAAAGCCTTCGAGCGCCTGTGGCGGTGCACCGACCTTTGGCCCCTTGGTTTCTTCGGAAACGGCCGCTGGTTCGAGCGGCCGGCCCCTGGCGGTCCGCGCCCGGCGACGCCGCGG
>CALMZE010000093.1 GCA_937870585.1 uncultured Sphingomonadales bacterium
CGCGCATCCGGGGGAGGACCAGATCCTGCGTGGTCGCTGCTGTGCCGCCCAGTGCAGCACTGGTGAAGATAGAGGCGATGAAGATCATTGTGTAGAAGGTCGGCGCGCTGTCCGTCTGCATGGCCATGATGAAGGGGATCACAGACAGCAAGGGCGGAATCATGATCACCAGAATACGCCCTGACGGATTCTTCTTGCGCAGACGGTCTGCCAGCATTCCACCCAGCACCACGCCCAGAAAGCCCGAGACCGCGCCCGGCCCGCCCAGCCACAGCCCGGCTTCGGTCTTGGTCGCACCGAGAACGCGCTCTGCATAGGGGGCTGCCCAGAAGCCGGTTGAATAGGATTGGAAAGAGATCAGTCCATAGCCCAGAGCAGTGGTCAGGAAGGCTGGCGTGCCCCAGATCAGCCGGAAGGTCGGCAAATCGCGCGATTTGAGCGCGCTCGCCCAGGAAAAGACCGAATAGACGCCCATGCCGATGGCCATCCATTGCGCCTTGTCTCCGGTGAGCGCGATCAAGGCCCATGCAGAGCCACCGATCAGCACAGCGGCAGCCAGATTGATCATCAGTGCGGTCTGCCCGCGCCTCGCGGCGGCGAACAGCGTCAGCGGCGGCAAGATCGTCATCAACTCGCCGAGAAAATCCCTGAACGGATTGGCAGCTGGCGGCGTGATGATGCCGTCTGCCTGCCCGCGCAGCGGCTCACGCAGGGTGGAGACCCACAGCGCCAGCAGCAAACCCGGAATGCCAACCGCTAGGAATGCCGCCTGCCAGCCCGCCAACCCCATCGGCGCAGTGCCCGCTGGATAGGTGCGGTTCCAGCGTTCCACCACTTCGCCGCCAATCATCAGCGAAATCGCCCCGCCAATGAACAGGCCGGATGAATAGATGGAGAGCGCTGTGGCGCGCTTGGACTTTGGAAACCAGTCAGAGAGAAGCGAATAAGCGGAGGGACTTGCTGTTGCCTCGCCCACGCCGACGCCAATCCGCGCGAGCGCCAATTGCCCACCCGATTTGGCAAAGCCGGACACCGCCGTCATGAGCGACCATAGCCCAAGCCCGAAAGTGAGCAGCCGCGTGCGATTCCAGCCATCGGCCAGCCGCCCGAGCGGAATGCCAAACAGCGAATAAAACACGCCAAAGGCAGTGCCATAGAGAAAGCCCAAATCTGAATCGGTCAGTTTAAGGTCGCGCTTGATATCATTGGCGAGGATGGAGAGGATCGAGCGATCGATGAAATTCAGAACATAGACCAGCACCAGCACGCCCAGCACATACCAGGCATAGGGTGAAGCGTGAGTGAGGGCGGGGGGAGGCGTGTCCTGACTTTGCTCCGAATCCGCCATCAATCGCTCCTCATGCTTGTCTCTTGCCTCTCCTTCGTTATCAGAGGCCGCCATGTTGGCAAGGGAAAGCGAACTGATGAAGCCACGCCTGTTGTTTGTGTGCCTGGGCAATATCTGCCGCTCTCCATTGGCAGAAGGCGCATTCCGGCGCGAAGCTGCACTGATCGGACTCGATGCAGACGTGGATTCCGCTGCCACGAGGGACTGGCATGAAGGCAAGACACCCGACAAGCGCAGCGTGGCCGTCGCGCGTGCCCATGGTGTCGACATTTCCGAGCAGCGCGCGCGCGCCCTGCGTCCAGAGGATTTCCATCGTTTCACGCATATCATCGGCATGGATGCGGACAATCTGGCCGCGATCCGCAGCATCTCCCCAAGCGATCATCAGGCAGCGATTTCGTTGCTGCTCGATCATGTGCCGGGCAGGGAGGGGCAGGACATCGCCGATCCATGGGCGGGCCGTGCAGCGGACTTTGCGCGCTGCTGGGATGACGTGCTGGTTGGCGCAGTCCATCTCGCTCAGGCGCTCCGGCGGGGCTGAGCGTCCGGGCTTGACCGGCGCGGTGCAGCTACTTACCTGCACGCCATGGCCATTCTCCCGATCCTTGAAATTCCTGATCCTATGCTCAAAACCGTCTCCACGCCGGTTGACGCTGTGGATGAAGATCTGCGCTCGCTGATCAAAGACATGTTCGAAACCATGTATGCTGCGCCCGGCATTGGCTTGGCCGCCATTCAGGTGGGCGTGCCCAAGCGGCTGCTGGTCATGGACCTTCAGGAACAGGAAGATGAGGAAGGCAATGCGGTGCGCACCCCGCGCGTCTTCATCAATCCAGAGATCATCGCGGAATCCGAAGAGATGTCCGTCTATAATGAAGGCTGCCTGTCTGTTCCCGAACAATATGCAGATGTGGTCCGCCCCGCCGTGATCATGGCGCGCTGGCTGGACGAGCAGGGTGTCAGCCATGAGGAAGAACTGGACGGTTTGCTCGCGACCTGCCTTCAGCATGAGATGGACCATCTGGAGGGCATTCTCTTCGTCGATCATCTCTCCCGCCTGAAGCGCGACATGCTGTTGAAGAAACTCACCAAGATGCGGCGCGGGTGAGGGGCGCTCAGGGGCGCACTGGCATCTCTGTCACATGTGCCTGATACCACGCCACAATATCGCCAATATGCTTGGCATCCGCATGGCCCGCCACATCTGAGACGATGGCGCTCAGCTTGATGCCGCGCAAAGCGTCTCTATACGCAGCTTCGGCGCGCGCGAAGGCGGCGGCGATGGCGCAAGGGGTCTTGCATTCGGCGCTGGGCAGGGCGCAGGGGCCTTGCTGGCGAATTTCCGTGCACCGAAAGGCGGGTTCAGGGCCGTCCACCGCCTGCTTGATATCCCATAGGCTGATGTCATCCACCGGGCGAGCCAGCGCATAGCCACCGCTCTTCCCCCGGCTGGTGCGGACGATCCCGGCCTTGCTCAAAGCCTGCATCTGCTTGGCCATATAGGGCTGGGGCACGCCGTGATAATCGGCGAGCGCGGTGAGGCTCAGCCCTTTGTCCGGCCCCAGCGGGGCGAGCAGCGTGCAGGCGTGTGTTGCCCATTCCACGCCCTTGTTCATCCGCATTGCCTTGCTCCTGCGTGACTTGCCTTGTGCACTCTATAATATTCGGATATTAAATATCCGTATTTAATCGTGCAGTTGAAGGATAAAGCCGATGACACGGAAACTCCACTCCATCGCAGGGATGCTGCTTGCCCTGTTCATCGCCAGCCATTTGCTCGTTCACCTCTTCGCGCTCGCCGGGCCGGATGCGCATATTGCCGCGTTGAAGGCGGTGCAGGGGGCTTATCGCAATCCGGTGATCGAGCCCTTGCTGGTGGTCGCATTGCTGGTTCAGGTCGTTTTGGGGCTGCGATTGGCGCTGCGGCGCTGGCGAGAGCCAGACAAGCAACTGTGGGGACGGTTGCAGATCGCGAGTGGGCTCTATCTCGCGTATTTCATCATCAACCACACCGCCGCTGCGCTCTACACGCGCTATGGTGCCGGGCTGGACACGAATTTCTGGTGGGTCTCCGGCCCGCTGCACCATCCGTTGATGAAAGGATTTTTCTATCCCTATTATGCGCTGGCTGTGCTTTCGGTCGCCATTCATGCCGGGGCTGTGCTGCATTTTAAAGGGCGAACCCGCAGCGTGCGACTGACGGCAGCGGGCGGCGTTTTGCTCGTTCTGGCCTATTGGGCAAGCTTTGGCGGCTGGCTCTATCCAGTGGCGATCCGGGCAGACTATAAGGCCTATTATGACGGGCTGCTCGTTGCACTGGGCTTGATTTAGGTCTGACGCATTGTCGGGGCAATATTCGGGTTGCATCAGTTCATTATATGTTCTAGTTTGACTGGCATGATCCAGCACCCCGCCTTGCTCGTTTATCGTTTGTCTCTTCACCCTTCCCGCAGTGTGAACTTCGGCGGAAAACAGGCCTGTTCTGCGAAATCCGCAGAGGGTGCGCAATGAGCAATTTTGGATTTGCCATGCTCGCGCTGCTGGTGCTGGCAGTGGGTGGTCTGATCGGCTGGCTGCTGGGCGGACGTGGGGCAGGAGCCTTGAAGGCGGAGCGCGATCTGCATCTGGAGAATTTCCGCGCTGCGATCCGCGACCTGGATAGCGCACAGCTTCAACGTGATGAGGCGCGCCAGTCGGTGGCCCGGCTGGAGGCGGAGGCGGGCGGATTTGAGCTGCGTCTGGCCGAATTGCGCGAGGCAAAAGATGCGCTGGCAGCGCAATTCAGCGCAGTGGGGAACCAGTTGCTCGATGAAGCGCAGAAAAAGTTTCTGGAGCGGGCCGAACAGCGCTTCCGCCAGTCTGAAGAGGTGTCAGGCGCGGCGCTCAAGACGCTGCTGGGGCCGGTGCACGAGCGGCTGTCCCGCTATGAAGAGGCGGTCCACAAGGTCGAAGCGGAGCGGCGCGAGGCCTATGGCAATCTCCATGGCCTGATGGAATCGATGCGCGTCTCCAATGACGCTGTTCGCGCGGAAGCTGCCCGGCTCGGCAATTCGCTGCGCAATGCCCCCAAGGCGCGCGGGCGCTGGGGTGAGCAGCAGTTGCGCAATGTGCTCGAAAGTTGCGGCCTTTCCGAACATGCCGATTTTCAGACTGAAGTCAGCGTGGAGAGCGCAGACGGGCGTTTGCGGCCCGATGTGATGTTGAAGGTGCCCGGCGGGCATCATCTGGTGATCGACGCCAAAGTGTCTCTCAACGCCTATCAGGATGCGTTTGAAGCGCATGAGGATGGCGCGCGCGGCGCGGCGCTCTCTGCCCATGCGGCGGCGATGAAGGCGCATGTCAACGCGCTCGGCAACAAGGCCTATTGGAACCAGTTCGAAACCGCGCCCGATTATGTCATCATGTTCGTGCCGGGCGAACACTTCCTCTCTGCCGCGCTGGAGCAGGAACCTGCGCTGTGGGACTATGCGTTTGAAAAGCAGGTGCTTCTTGCCACGCCGACCAATCTGATCGCCATTGCCCGCACGGTGGCGGCGGTATGGCGACAGGAACGGCTGGCCGATGATGCGCGCGAAATTGCAGCGCTTGGCAAGGAACTTTACGCCCGCCTCGCCACAATGGGCAGCCATGTTGCGCGCGTGGGCAAGAATCTGGATACGGCGGTCGGGGCCTATAATGCCCTCGTCGGCAGCCTTGAAACGCAGGTGCTGACACAGGCTAAGCGGTTTGAGACGCTCAATGTCGATACGGGCACCAAGGCCATCGAGCCGCTGCCGGTGGTCGAGCAGGCGGCGCGGCCTTTGGTCAAGCTGTCTGTGTCCACGCCTGAAGAACAGACGCTGATCACATCGAATGATGGTGCCTGAAGTCGTTTCGGTCTCCGCACGGCGCGGTCATGGGCTGGGCAAGACGGTGTCTCTGTTCATCACGTTGGTAGCGGGGCAGGGCGTTGCGGGCGATGCGCATTGCGGAGCGACGGTCAAGCATCGCAGCCGCGTGGCGAAAGACCCTGCCGCAGCCAATCTGAGGCAGGTGCATCTGATCCATGCCGAACTGCTCGATGACCTCGCGGGCAAAGGCTTTTCCGTCTTGCCGGGCGAACTGGGCGAAAATATCCTGACGCGCGGGCTCGATCTGATGGCTCTGCCCGAAGGGACGGAACTGGCCTTCCCTTCGCGCGCGCGCATCCGACTCACCGGCCTGCGCAATCCGTGCAGCCAGATCAACGGGCACACACCTGGCCTCATGAGTGCGCTGCTTGATCGTGCGAATGATGGCAGCTTGATCCGCAATGGCGGCGTGATGGGGATTGTGCTGACCGGCGGCGATGTGCAGGCGGGGGACGCGGTGGATGTCATGCTGCCAGAGCATGGGCGACCGCTGAAGCCGGTTTAGTCGCTCTTTAGACCAAATCCGTTCGTGTCGAGCGATATGGCGGGCTCCGGACTCTGTCCGCAACCCACCATTTTACCTTACCCAACGAGCCCGTTTGCTGCACTCAGCACAGCGCGGACCGAGGCGGTCGCAATGTCTTCGTCAATGCCGACGCCCCACACGGTCTTTCCGTCCGCCGTCCGGCCTTCGACATAAGCAGCGGCCTTGGCCCCTGCGCCATGGCTGAGCGCGTGCTCGCTATAATCCTGCACTTCGAGCGCAACGCCAAATGCATCATTGAGCGTTGTCACCACGCTGGAGATCAGGCCGTTGCCACGCCCGCTCACGCTTTGCGCCTTTCCGTCGATCTCGATCTTGCCGGCAAAGATGCGATCTCCGCCGCTGCTGCGGGTCTCTTCATACTCGACCAGTTGGAAATGCTGCGGCGTGTTGAGCTTGTAGGTCCGCTGGAACACATCCCAAATGTCATTGGCCTGCAATTCCCGGCCCAGCTCATCGGCGAGTTGCTGGACATGCTTGGAAAAGTGCGCCTGCATCTTCTTGGGCAATTTCAGCCCCTGATCCTGTTCCAACACCCAGGCAAAGCCGCCCTTGCCGCTTTGTGAATTGACGCGGATGACGGCCTCATAGCTGCGGCCGAGATCCGCCGGGTCGATGGGCAGATAGGGGACTTCCCACAGCTCGTCATTCTTGGCGTCCTGCGCGGCGAAGCCCTTCTTGATGGCATCCTGATGGCTGCCGGAAAAGGCCGTGAACACCAGCTCGCCGCCATAGGGGTGGCGCGGGTGAACGGGCAACTGGTTGCAATATTCGACCGTGTTGATGATCTCATCAATATCCGAGAAGTCGATCTTGGGATCAACGCCCTGTGTGTAGAGGTTGAGTCCGATAGTGACGAGGCAGCAATTGCCGGTGCGTTCACCATTGCCAAACAGACAGCCTTCTACGCGGTCCGCGCCTGCCATCAGGCCAAGTTCGGCCGCAGCAACGCCGGTTCCACGATCATTGTGCGTGTGGAGCGAAATGATCACCGACTCGCGGTTGGGGATGTTGCGGTGGAAATATTCGATCTGGTCCGCATAAATGTTGGGCGTTGCCGCCTCCACCGTGGCGGGCAGATTGAAGATAATCGGATGATCGGGCGTGGGCTTGAGCACGTCCATTACGGCTGAACAGCATTCGAGGCTGACGTCCAGCTCTGCCGTGGAAAAGGTTTCGGGCGAATATTCGAAATGCCAATCCGTGTCCGGCATGGCGGCAGCGTGATCGCGCAGCAGCTTCGCGCCGGTGGCTGCAATGTCGCGCACCTGCGCTTCGTTCATCTGGAACACGATCTTGCGCCAGGCGGGCGAGACCGCGTTGTACAAATGGATGATCGCCTGCTTCGCACCACGCAGCGATTCGAAGGTCTGAGGAATCAGGTCTCCACGCGACTGGACCAGCACCTGCGGAAACACATCATCGGGAATGCGCCCGGTCTTGACGAGGCCGGAGATGAAATCAAACTCGGTCGAACCTGCGCTCGGGAAGCCGACTTCGATTTCCTTCAGGCCGATCTTCACGAGCAGATCGAAAAAGCGGGTCTTCTTTTCGGCATCCATTGGATCGATCAGCGACTGATTGCCATCGCGCATATCGGTGGAGAGCCAGCGCGGGGCCTTTGTGATGGTGCGGCTGGGCCATTGACGGTCGGGCAGATTGACCTGCGGGAAAGGGCGGTATTTTTGCGAAGGATCACGCAGCATGATTGAGTCTCTCACTTCTGAAAGGCTGGAATAGTGTGTTTGTTTAAGCCCTTAGGCGGCGGCGCACTGTGATTTCAAGCACGCGAAAGCAACACGCCTAAGGGCGTGTAAGTCGAAGAAGGAGAAGGCTGCTTTGAAAGGCCATGTGCGGCGCTTAACCGCATTGCGCTGTGCTTGTCCAGCCCTTCACTGTAGAGCGCGGTCATCGTGTGTAACGCAGGGCTTGCAAGGCGGGCACGGGGCCATTAGGGCGAACGCGAAACATTTCACGCACATGAACGAGAAGGGTGCACCATGAGCGATACAGCAGACCGCGTAAAGAAGATCGTTGTCGAACACCTCGGCGTTGAAGCCGACAAGGTGACGACCGAAGCCAGCTTCATTGATGATCTGGGCGCGGACAGCCTTGACATCGTTGAACTTGTGATGGCCTTCGAAGAAGAGTTCGGCGTTGAAATCCCCGACGATGCGGCTGAAAAGATCGCCACCGTTGCGGACGCCATCAGCTATATTGATGCAAACAAGGGCTGATTTCAGCCTGCGGGCTCTGGCCCGACTGCGCTGATGCCGTTATGGTTTGAAAGACGGCTCTCTGGCTCGGTCGGGGAGCCGTCTTTGCGTGACCGCAAATTTGAACAGTCTTGAAGGCGGAGAAGAATATGCGCCGTGTCGTCGTCACCGGAATCGGGATGGTCACCCCCTTGGGGGCTGATGTGGAAACCGTATGGGCGAATATCCTCGCTTCACGCTCTGGCGCGGCCCAGATTACCCGCTTCGACGCAACGGACTATGCGTGCCGGATCGCCTGCGAAGTGAAGCCTGTCGATCATATCTGGGGCTTTGATCCCAATCTGCATGTTGACCACAAAGTGCAGCGTCAGGTGGATCCGTTCATCATTTATGGCATCCACGCAGCCAGCCAGGCGCTGGAAGATGCGGGCCTGACCGACATGAGTGAGGAAGAACGGTTCCGTGCGGGCTGCTCGATCGGGTCCGGCATTGGCGGTCTTCCCGGCATTGAAAGCGAATCGCTGGTGCTCGCGGCCAAAGGCCCGCGCCGCGTCTCCCCGCACTTCGTGCATGGCCGCTTGATCAACCTGATTTCGGGGCAGGTCTCGATCAAATATGGCCTGATGGGTCCCAATCATGCCGTTGTGACGGCCTGTTCAACTGGCGCACACTCGATTGGTGACGCCGCGCGCATGATCGCGCTTGATGATGCGGACGTGATGCTGGCGGGTGGTTCCGAAGATGCGATCTGCCCGATTGGCATGGCGGGCTTTGCTCAGGCGCGCGCGCTCTCCACGGCCTTCAACGATGCGCCCGAGAAAGCGTCTCGCCCGTATGACAAGGATCGCGACGGCTTTGTGATGGGTGAGGGTGCGGGTGTGGTCGTGCTCGAAGAATATGAGCACGCCAAGAAACGCGGCGCGAAGATTTATGCCGAAGTGGTGGGCTATGGCCTGTCGGGCGATGCCTATCACGTCACCGCCCCGCACCCTGAAGGCTCCGGGGCCTATCGCGCGATGGCTATGGCGATGAAGAAGTCCGGCCTTGCCATGTCAGACATTGATTATGTCAACGCGCACGGCACCTCGACTCCGCTGGGCGATGAGCTGGAACTGGGCGCAGTGCGTCGCCTTTTTGGCTCTGCGCTCGATACCATGTCGATGAGTTCCACCAAGTCTGCGACTGGCCATCTTTTGGGCGGCGCGGGCGCTGTGGAGAGCATTTTCTGCATCCTTGCGCTGCGTGATCAGATCGTGCCGCCGACGCTCAACCTCGATAATCCAAGCGACAGCTGCGTGGGTGTGGATCTGGTTCCGCACAAGCCCAAGGAACGCAAGGTGAAGGCCGTGCTGAACAATTCGTTCGGCTTTGGCGGCACCAATGCCAGCCTAGTGATGAAGGCGGTTTGATCGCCCTAACGCTGGCGCAGGATGGGCGAGTGAGATGATGCGGTACGGGTTGATTCTGATTCTCGCCTTCCTTCTTGCGGCCTGTGGCGGGCGCGCAAACAAGGACGTAACCATTGTGATCCCGCATGGGGTCAGCCTCAAAAAGGCAGCCTCCATCCTGGAATCGGAAGGCGCGGTGGAATCGTCCAGCGCGTTCTTGCGCTACGCCAAATTCATCGGTTCATCCGATCCGATCAAGCCCGGCGAATATGAAGTGAAGGCGGGGATGGATGATGGCGAGGTTCTCGCGCTGCTCCAGTCCGGCAAGACGCTCCAGCGATTCGTGATGATCCCTGAAGGGATGCCGTCGATCATGGTGCAGGAAAAGCTGATGGCCGCACCGTTTCTGGAAGGCGATGTCGCGGTGCCTGCTGAGGGCTCGATCCTGCCAGACAGCTATGCCTATACGCGCGGCGAGAAACGCAGCGCCGTGCTCAAGCGGATGCAGGCGGCCATGGTCAAGACGCTGGATGAGCTTTGGAAGAACCGCAAGGGCTCCAGCGTTGCCAATTCCAAGGAAGAAGCGGTGATTCTGGCCTCTATCGTGGAGAAGGAAACCGGCAAGGCCAGCGAGCGGCGCATGGTGGCAGGCGTCTATTCCAACCGCGTGCGCATCGGCATGAAGCTGCAGGCTGATCCGACGGTGATTTACCCTGTGACCAAGGGCAAGCCGCTCGGCCGCCGCATCCTGCGCTCTGAACTCGATGCCGATAATGGCTATAACACCTATGCCCGCGCGGGCCTGCCCGCCGGTCCGATTGCCAATCCGGGTAAGGCGTCGATTGCAGCAGTGCTCGATCCGTTGCCAACGCGGAACCTGTTCTTCGTCGCCGATGGCACGGGTGGCCATGTGTTTGCGGAGACGGGCGCGCAGCACAATGCCAATGTCGAAAACTGGTACGCCATCCGCCGCAAACGTGGGGAAATGTAAGTGACGGCCCCCGCCAACGCCCCCGCCCGCGTGCTCGGTGCGTCGCTGGTGGGGACGGCTGTCGAGTTTTACGATTTCTATATTTACGCGACGGCGGCAGCGCTCGTTTTCGGGCCGCTTTTCTTTCCATCCGATCAGCCCGGGCTGGACCAGTTGCTGAGTTATGCCAGCTTCTCCGTCGCCTTTTTCGCGCGGCCTTTAGGCGCGGTGGCGTTTGGTCATTTTGGCGACAAAGTGGGGCGCAAATCGACGCTTGTTGCCTCGCTGCTGATCATGGGGCTGTCCACCTTCGCCATCGCCTTTCTGCCGACCTATGCGCTGATCGGCTGGGCCGCGCCGGTTCTTCTGTGCCTGTTGCGCTTCGGGCAGGGCTTTGGCCTTGGCGGAGAATGGGGCGGCGCGGCCTTGCTCGCGGTTGAAAATGCGCCGGAGGGCAAGCGCGCGCGCTATGGCATGTTCCCGCAACTGGGTGCGCCGATTGGGTTCATCGCTTCGAACGGCCTGTTCCTGCTGCTTGGCCTGTGGTTGAGCGATGCCGAATTTCTGGAATGGGGCTGGCGGCTGCCGTTCCTCGGCAGTGCGCTTCTGGTCGGCGTGGGGCTGTGGGTGCGGCTGAAGCTGACCGAAACACCCGCTTTTGCCGAAGCGTTGGCGCAAGAAGCGCCGCCCAAAGTGCCGTTCACGGCGCTGATGCGTGGCCATTGGCGCGAAGTGCTGTGCGGCACGCTGGCGGCGATTGCCTGCTTTGCAATCTTCTATCTGACCACCGCATTCGCGCTCGGTTATGGCACCAAGACGCTGCACATTCCGCGCGAGACCTTTCTGCAATATCAACTGGTCGCCATCCTGTTTCTGGCGGCGGGCATTCTTGTCTCTGGCATCCTTTCAGACCGTTATAATGCGCGGCTGGTGCTGATGATCGGGTGCGGGCTCACGATCGCCGTCGCGCTCTCCATTGCACCATTGCTGGGCGGCGGGGCAGGGGAGATCATCCTTTTCCTCTCTGCCGCGCTGTTTGCGATGGGTCTGGTTTATGGGCCGCTCGGGGCGTGGCTGCCCTCGCTCTTCCCGCCGCTGGTGCGCTATTCGGGCGCGTCTGTGGCGTTCAACATGGCGGGCGTGCTGGGCGGAGGGCTCGCGCCTTTGCTCGCCCAATCGCTGGCGGATCGTTATGGATTGGCAGCCGTCGGCTATTATCTCGCGGCCTGCGCGACCGCGAGCCTGATTGGGCTGCTCAGCTTGCGCGCAGCAAAGTAATCCGCGCCTTGCCGTGATCGCGCTGGGCGAGCGTTTCAAAGCCCGCCACGTCCACGGTTTCGGCCTTGGAGGTTTCGATGCTGATCAGCGTCGCCTCATTGGTCCAGCCCAATCGCGCCAATTTATCGAGCGCAACGGCCCCTGCACCGGTCGTATAAGGCGGGTCCATCATGATCAGATCGAGTGGCTTGGGCGCGACTCCAAGCGTCAGCACGGACTGGATGCGCAGGTCAGGCCGGATGCCAAGCTTTTCGGCATTGGCGCGCAACGTATCGGTCGCTGCACGATCCTGTTCGACGAAAAGGCAGGTGGCGGCTCCGCGAGACAGCGCTTCAAAGCCCAATGCGCCAGACCCTGCAAACAGATCTGCGACTGCGAGCCCTTCAAAGCTGCCGAGACGGCTGACGAGCATCGAAAATAGCGCTTCCCGTGTCCGGTCTGCCGTAGGGCGTGTCGCGTCTCCCTTGGGCGCAACCAGAGTCCGCCCGCGCCACTGGCCGGAGATGATCCTCATTTGCTGGTCCTCTCCCCTTTCGGGGACGGAGACTTCTCCAGTGTCTTCCGAAACCGCGCCAGTTCGTTCCTGTCTATTTCAACCAGACGCCCGCTTGGCAAATCGAGCAGTTCGAACGGGCCATAAGCGGTGCGGATCAGCCGCGAGACATCAAGACCCAGATATTCGAGCACTCGCCGCACTTCGCGATTCTTGCCCTCGGTCAGCTTCATCTCGATCCAGACATTAGCCCCTGTTCGCCGCTCAATATTGGCGTTGATTGGGCCGTAGCGCATCCCTTCAATCTCAACGCCCATCATCAGGTCTTCCAGCTGCTCCTGCGCCACCTGGCCATAAGCGCGTGCGCGGTAGGTGCGGTTGACGCCGGAGGAGGGGAGTTCAAGCTGGCGCTTCAACCCGCCATCATTGGTGAGCAGCAACAATCCTTCAGTGTTGAGATCGAGCCGCCCGACCGGCATGACGCGCGGCAGATCAGCGGGCAGCACATCATAGATGGTCCTGCGGCCCTTGGGATCGCGCTCCGTGGTCAGCACGCCCGAAGGCTTGTGAAACAGGAAGAGGCGCGCGGGCGGCGTGCCTTTGACGGGCTTGCCGTCAACCGTAATTCCGGCAAGCGAGGTGAGAATAGTGGCCGGCGTATCCAGCACCTTGCCATCCAGCGCGATGCGCCCGTCCGCTATCATGCGCTCAATCTCACGGCGCGAGGCGATACCGGCACGGGCGAGCAGTTTCGCGATCCGGTCTCCGGCGCGGGGTGGGGCGGATGATGAAGTCATCCGCGCCCTTTACCCGAATTTCCGCTGAAAGCTACTGCACCAGATCAAACAGGCTGCGCGCAAAGGCTTGCCACACATCGGTCTGCCAGAAGGTGTAGCGCAGATAGAGCGCCAGTGCCCACATGAAGGCCCCGGCTTTGGTGGCCCAATGCACTTCGCCATCGCTCCTATTGTCCCACACCAGCAGCGGGATGATGGTGAGCCAGGCTGCTGCGGACATGAAGTAAGTTGCCGGTATGGTCGGCGGGAACAGGCGGCTGAGTGCGGGCTCGGTCATAGAAAGTGCCGCAATCAGCATGAAGCGCTTGGACGCTGCCGGATTGCCGCTGTGATACCATGACAGGAAGACCAGAAAGCCGAACAGTGCCACGCCGAACAGCGGCAGTGCTGCCCATGTTTCCGGGCTGTAAATGGTCGGCTGGATTTCCTGTGCATATTGGCTGATCGTCGTCGCCAGTACGAGCGGAACGATCAAGGCGGCTGCGATCAGGCTCGCCCTGCACGCTGCGGCGCATTTTTCGATACGGCCTTCGGCTTCGAGTTGAGAAGCTTTGTAGGCAAAGCCCATCCACACGAAATAGGCAGCAGACACAACCCAGATCAGCGGCGTGAAAGGCGGATTGGATGTAGCGCGCGGACCGTTTCCGCCCAGCAGAGCACCCGCCAAGATACCGACAGCCATGATCGCCGCCGCAAAGAGAAACATGGTGGAAAAGAACCGCGGATTTGGCGCGGACCTATCCTGTACAATTGCCATCATATGGACCCCCATCCCTATTATTGATGTGTTTGGCTGGCGAAGCTATCGGGCGGAGGGCAGGCAGGCAAGCTATTTGACGAAGACGCCGCACGCGATGCGGTCTCCGCTGTTGCCGCTTGGGTCTGTTCGCTGATCATCGGTCATGGCGTGGATGACGATGGCGGCGCCATCTTCATCCATCATCGCGAAATCGCCCTTCACGCGTCCGTCTGCGATCTCATAGACCAGCTTGCCCTTGCCCTTCTTGTTGACCTGAAGATTGGGCATGTCTCCGGCATGAGCTCCGTCCGGATTTTGCAGGCCGTGCATTTTGGTATGCGGGTTCCAATGCGGCCCGGCACTGGTGAATTTCGGGCCTTCACAAGTGCCAATGGCGTGAATGTGAACGCCATGATCGCCCCGTGAGAGGCCACTCGCCGAAATCTTCACCCGCAAGCCGCTATCCTTCAGATTCTTGACCTCTGCCGAGCCAATCACGCGCCCTTGCGCGTCGATGATTGTGGCCTTCGCTTTCGCCGGGCCATTGAGATCGACGCCCAGCACATCGGCGCTGGCAGGAACTGCGATCAGAGCGGCGAGCGGAATCAGTGCAGAGAATTTCATCGGGCGACCTCTTGTTCAATTTGTTCGTGGAAGCGGGCAATCCCGGCTTCGAGCGTGCCAAGCGTGATATGCGAGATCGCGCCCGATGCAAGGCCTTCATGCCCCCAGGACGCGGCACCGAAATCTTCTGTGGCAAACACGCCGCCATCCAGCAGCGCCCAACTGCGCCGCCAATGGTCCTCTGCCTTTTCGGTGGTGGGCCTTTCAGGAATCAGCATGAAATCTTCCACCAGCGTGCGGCCCACATCTTGCGGCATCAGCACCATGATGTTCACATAATCGGGCGAAACAACGATGATCGTTCCGGGGAAGAGCTGATAGGCAAAGGTGACGTAAGATCGCAGGGTTGGCCAATCTTCCAGATCAATGGCCGCGAGCTCTGACGCTCGACCCACGGCAGATCGGGCATGTGCCCCCACCATGTCGCCAGAGGTGACACCATCCTTGAAGTAGGGGCCAATCGTGTTCGCGTGGAGCCGCGCGACATGATAGCTTTCCAGAAACGCATCCATGATGAGCTTCCAGTTGGCGGGCACATCATGCGTCTTTCGGTTGTAGAGATGGAGGCCGCCCATGCCAAACGCATCGAAGTCCGGGCCGATCGTCGCGGCATCGCTAAAATCGGCGCTGGCATTGCGCGCAAACCAGATCAGCCCGCCGGATTCGAGGCAGGGCAATTCACGCAACGCATGATCATTCTTGTTGAGGCCCGGGAAGGTTTCGCTGCGGGGCAGGGCGAACAGGCTGCCATCCGTCTTGAACGTCCAGGCATGATAGGGGCAAACGAGACGGGAGGTGCAGGTGACATCCTTGTCCAGCACCAGCTTGGTTCCGCGATGGGTGCAGACATTGAGGAAGACGTGCGCTTTGCCGTCAGCATCTCGCGTGAGAAGCAAGGGCAGGCCGAACCCGTCATGTGCAACGGACATGTTGCGATCTGGCAAGAGTGCGGAAGGCGCGATCACCATGGGGAGGCGGTCAAACAGCGCAGCCTTTTCCTGAGCGAACCAGTCTGTACTGGTATAGCGGTCTGCCGGAACGCGTCTGGTTTCAGTCGGCGTGCGGATGTTGCCCTCAACGATATTGCGAGCGAGTGCAACCTGCCCTTGGGTCGGCCTTGGAAACGATGCGGGCGCGTTCATAAAAGGACTGTCCTTCCCCAATTTAGCCGCTAGGTTCGCGCGAAATTGAGCGTGGAGCAAGTCGTATGAGTGAGACATCACAGTCCGTAGCGGAAACGCGCAGCATGATGGACTCGATCCGCCCCTATCTGGAACGGGAATCGCTGGCGGCCTTTTTCGTGGGCGTCTCGTCTGGATTTCCATATGCAATGATCGGCGCAACGCTAACGACACGATTGGCACAAGACGGAATTGAAAAGAAAACGGTCACCGCATTCACACTCGCCTTCCTTGTCTACAATCTCAAACCGCTCTGGGCGTGGCTGGTGGACGGAGTCCGCCTCCCTGTGGTTGGGGCGCTTGGCCAGCGTGTATCGTGGATGCTTTTGTCAGGCTTGCTCGTGATGGCGGCTGTAATCAATCTGGCGTTGGTTGATCCTTCCGCGAGTATTACAGCGACAGTCACGGCGGCAATTCTGGTTGGCATCGCAGGGGCCACATTCGATATCGTGATTGACGCTTACCGGATAGAAACGCTCAAACCATACCAACTGGGTGTTGGATCGGGCATGTCGCAATATGGATGGCGCATCGGCTCTGCGGGGGCAGGGGCGTTGGCACTGGTTGTGGCAGGCCGCATGGGTTGGTCTTCCGCTTATATGGCCTGCGCTGCATTTGCGTTGCCCGCCATGCTGACGGCGTTGATCGTCGGAGAGCCCAAGCGTCATCGGGAAGCGACGACGCAGCGTGGCGCGGTTGAAATCTGGCGCTCGATCGAAGGCCCGTTCACGGAGTTTTTTCGCCGGCAAGGCGCTTACCTCGTGTTGCTTTTCATTCTGTTGCACAAGATTGGCGATACGCTCGCCAATCTGACATTCCGTTTGCTGTTCGATGAATTGGGCTTCACCAATGATGAAATCGCGATTTATGATGTTGGCATCGGCTTTTGGGCCTATCTGATTGGCGTGTTTGCAGGCGGCGTGATTTACGCCAAATTGGGCCTCAAGCGTTCAGTGCTGCTTGCACTCGTTTTGATGGCGGTTTCCAACTTCAGCTTCGCACTGCTCGCTGCGGCTGGACACAGCAATTGGGGCATGGCGGGCGCTATCGGATTTGAGAATATCGCGAGCGGTTTTGGTGGCGTAGTGATCGTCGCCTATTTTTCGGCATTGTGTGATCTGCGCTTCACGGCCTCGCAATATGCTCTGATTTCTGCGGGCGCGAGTGTTGTCGGACGCTTCGTGACTGGAACGACAGCGGGCGGATTGATCGAAAAAATCGGGTACTTCGATTTCTATATTCTGACGACAGTCCTCGCTTTGCCGGGAATCCTTCTGTTCTGGTGGATGGTGCGCGTTGGTCTGGTTGATGCGGCCCTGGGAACAGCAGGAAGCGACCAGAAACAATAGGGGCACAATTCATCCAGCAGCGGAAAGGCCAGCCTCACTCAAGGCGCACATTTGCTGATCGCCTCAACGCCTGATCAGGTTGGCAAGCCTGCAATCAGCACATTGGCGAAGATTACGACGGCCACGATCAGCATCAGCACGCCCTTCTGGCGGTCCTTATGCTTCACGATCATGGTCACGCCGCCCCACAGCATGGCTGCGGTGCCAAACATGCCGATGGCCAGAATCAGGTCTCTGCTCATGCCTGCCTGTTAGCAGGATGATGCCCGCGCGCCAGCGACGAATCGCGTGAATCGGGCAGGGTGGGCGTCTGGTTAATGGTGTGCTTTCCGCGTGAAGAAATCATCTCCAATCCGGATGTAGTTCGTGCCCCAAAAATCCCGGAATTCCGCACCTGCGGCGTGTCTGCAACACCCCGTCCAAAATCGCTGCACATGTTCTTTACATGACGGTCAGCAGATCATATATCGGCGCCGCTGCCCCAAGGGGACTTCCAATAACCGTAAGGCAGCCTTTGCTTTGAACGTTTCCCTTGGAGGTCCCTTGAATTGCACAGCCATCATAACGCGCTGGGGCTAGTTGCTGCCTCTCGACCGGTCCAGCCGGTCACGCTCCTCCGTCCGCACGCTGCACGCCGTGCTGCCCGCTTCTTTGTAGAGAAGTTTCCGGGCAAGGCGCTCTATGCCGTGAAGGCCAATCCCTCGCCGGATCTGATTGCGATCCTGTGGGAAAGCGGCATCACGCATTTTGATACAGCGTCTATTGCGGAAATCCGGCTCGTTCATCAGATCGCGCCTGAGGCGACCCTGTGCTTCATGCACCCGGTCAAGCCGGAAGAAGCAATCCGCGAGGCCTATTTTGATCATGGCGTACGGACCTTTTCGCTCGACAGTATGGAAGAGCTGGAAAAGATTGTGCGCGCGACCAGTGGCGCAACCGATCTGACGCTGTGCGTGCGCATCCGTGTTTCGTCCGAGCACTCCAAGCTCAGCCTGGCTGCCAAATTTGGCGCAGACCCGTCAGAAATGAAGCAACTCCTGATCGCGACGCGTCAGGTGGCCGATGCGCTTGGCATTTGCTTCCATGTCGGTTCGCAGGCGATGACGCCCACCGCCTATTCGGATGCGATGGAGCGCGTACGCGCGGCCATCGTCGAATCGGGCGTGACTGTGGACGTGGTCGATGTCGGCGGCGGTTTCCCGTCCGTCTATCCCGGCATGGAACCGCCCGCACTCGAACCCTATTTCGAGACGATCCACCGGGCGTTCGAAGATCTGCCGGTCAGCTATTCATCCGAACTCTGGTGCGAGCCGGGGCGGGCGCTGTCTGCCGAATATAGCTCGCTCGTGGTGCGCGTGGAGCGTCGCCGGGGTGATCAGCTTTACATCAATGACGGGGCCTATGGCGCGCTGTTCGATGCCGCACACATCGGGTGGCGTTTCCCGGTCGTGCTGCTGCGCGAACCGGCGAGCGAAGTCCGCGATATGCCGTTCAGCTTTTATGGCCCGACCTGCGATGACATGGACCATATGGCGGGGCCGTTCATGCTCCCGGCCGATATTCAGCCCGGAGACTATATCGAAATCGGGATGCTTGGTGCCTATGGCTGCGCGATGCGGACCGGCTTCAACGGCTTCGGCAATGGCGCGCGCGTAATTGTCGATGATGAACCGATGGCTTCGCTCTATATCGAGCAGGACAATGAGGCTGCGCTTCCGTCCAACGTCGTGAAGCTGTAATCTATTTGACGTCGCCCCCGCGTAAGCGGGGGCCGCTCTGATGATTTAGCACCACTTTCTCAACCCGGCCCCCGCCTTCGCGGGGGCGACGCAGTTTGTATGGAGTTTTACTCAATGACCACCACCCAAGCCAACGCGCAGCGCAAGGCCGAGCTCCTCTCCACGGTTGTCGAACATATCGACATCAAGAGCTTTGACGCGCGCCCGATTATCGATGGCATGAGCAAGATGAGCTTTACCAGCCGCGATCTGGCGCGCGCCACCAACATCTACAACCAGATGCTGGCCGACAAGGATTGCTCGATCTTCCTCGTCATCGCCGGGTCGACCTCTGCAGGTGGCTGTATGGACCTTTATGCAGAACTGGTGCGCAACAACATGGTCGATGGCATCGTCGCGACCGGGGCCACGATCGTGGACATGGATTTCTTCGAAGGCCTTGGCCACAAGCATTATCAGGCGCTGGAAGTGCCCGATGATGATACGCTGCGCTCGCTCTATATCGACCGCATCTATGATACCTATATCGACGAAGAGCAGCTTCAGGATTGCGACTTCACGATCAACAAGATCGCGAACGAGCTGGAGCCCAAGGCCTATTCCAGCCGCGCCTTCATCCGTGAGATGGGGCGCTACCTCTCGGAGCATGGCAAGAAGGAAAACAGCCTCGTCAAGCTCGCTTATGAACATGACGTGCCGATCTTCTGCCCGGCCTTTGTGGACTCGTCCGCCGGCTTCGGCCTCGTCAAGCATCAGGTGGATCAGGCCAAGGCAGGCAAGCCGTATATGATGATCGACGCGGTGGCGGACTTCCGCGAACTGACCGACATCAAGATCAAGGCGGGCACTACGGGCCTGCTGATGGTGGGCGGTGGCGTGCCGAAGAACTTCATTCAGGATACCGTCGTCTGCGCCGAAATTCTGGGCCATGAAGATGTGGAAGTCCACAAATATGCCGTCCAGATCACTGTTGCGGACGTGCGCGATGGGGCCTGTTCCTCCTCCACGCTTCAGGAAGCGGCGAGCTGGGGCAAGGTCAACACGGGCATTGAACAGATGGTGTTTGCCGAAGCTGGCTCAGTGATGCCGCTTCTGGCGTCTGACGCCTATCATCGCGGGCTTTGGAAGGATCGTCCGGTCCGCAAATGGGGTGCGATCTTCGGATAAGAGTGAGAAACACTGAGCGACCCGTTCGCCCTGAGCCTGTCGAAGGGCTGCCTTTACCTGATGCCAAAGCGCCCAGTGAAGGAAAGTGGTTGTTGCTTCGCAACGCCTTCGGCCCCGACAAGCTCAGCACGAGCGGTGTTGCTGAATTACGCCCCGCAATTCTTTTGCGGGGCGGACGCTGCTGATATTTTCAAAACGTCGCGGCCATAAATGTCCGGGTAAAAGCGCACTTTTCCGCCAGCATCCACGCCTGCGGTGAAATAGCCAATGTAAACCGGGATGGGCGCCTTGAGCGGCACCATCTGCGTTTGCGCGGACTTCACGATGGCATCGGCCTTGGCGCGCGTCACTGATCCTTCGAGCAAGGTCGCTGCGAAATCCAGTGCATTGCCGACACGAATGCAACCATGGCTATAGGCGCGCACGGGCAGGGCGAAGTGGCGCTTGCTTGGCGTATCGTGCAGATAAATGGCCTGCGGGTTGGGCATGACCAGCTTCATCTGCCCGAGTGCATTGGTCGCGCCCGGCTTCTGGCGGATGCGGCCCTGATCCAGCACATAGCCTCGCGCAGCCGCTACAGCCGGTGAACCCCTCATCAGTGCGCCGACGCTTTCCTTGATGATGCTTTGCGGCACTTCCCACCAGGGATTATAGATTACGCCGGAAACCTGTGCCGAAAGGACCGGCGTCGGCGTGCTGAGTTTGCCAACCACCACCGGCCAAGTTCGCGCGGGCTTTCCGGTCTCTTCCAATGTGGCCTCAAAAGCAGGCACATTCACGATAATATGACGCGGCTCCAGCTCAAGCGGCATCCAGCGCCAGCGCTCCATATTGAGAGCCAGACTGCGTTTGCGTACGGCGTTGCTCTCAACAGAATAGGCGGCTTTGAGCTTCGCATAATCATGATGGCGCGGGGTCAGCGCCTTGAAGAACCCATCCAGATCATTGGCGGCAAGAGCCGTGGTGAGCCGCGCATCCAGATCAATCGCCTCGTCTGCACTGTCGATTATCCCCCAGCCATTGCGCGCATTGCGCGGCGTTGTACCCAGAAGTAGATTGCGCCCCAATTGCAACGCGATGTCGCGAGCGGTTCGATCAGCAAGAGCCGCGTCACCTGTACTGATGGCTTCATCGAGTCCGGCAAGTGGCAGAACGGGCAAGGCGTCTGCGGTTGCCGAAGCAACAGCAGCGCGCAACTGGACGATCTGGGTGGCGCTCCATTGCGGCAGAGGCGGTGCCTCCGGCACAGGCTCCTGCGCACAGGCTGCGACCGGTGCGAGGCCCAAAAACAGCAAACGCTTCATATGAACCGACCCGAAATTGCGACGCGATGCGACAAAAGCTCTGGTGCGCACTGGAAAACAGTCGAGGCCATTGCTATTTTGCGGCCATCATGTCGTGGAACAGACGCAGCTTTCTGGCAAGAGGTTTGGCCGCAACCGGCGCGCTGGCTGTCGCGCGCTCTGCTTTGGCAGGCACACCGGGCAATGCCCCGCGATTGATGGATCAGGCGATGGACGCGTTGGCGCGGCACGGCAGCAAGGTTCGGCAGCGCGATGTTGTTGGCATTGTCGATTTTGCCGCTCCGTCGCGCGCACCGCGTTTTCATCTGGTCGATCTGGCCGCAGGCAAGGTGGATACGCTGCTGGTCGCGCACGGAAAGGGCTCTGACCCCGGACATAGCGGCTGGTTGCAGAAATTTTCCAATGTGCCGGGTTCCGAAGCCTCCTCCAGCGGTGCTTATCTCACCGGTGAGGAATATATTGGCAAACATGGCCGTTCGCAGCGCCTGATCGGTCTCGATCCCAGCAACGATTTGGCAGAAGAGCGAGCCATCGTGATCCATGCAGCGGATTATGTCAGCGCGGAAGTTTTGCAGACGCAAGGTAAGCTCGGCCGCAGTCAGGGCTGCTTTGCCGTGCGGCAGGAAGACCTCGACTCCGTGCTGGCCCGGCTGGGCGAAGGGCGGCTGATCTTTGCGGGGCGATAGTCTGCCCGAAATCGCGTAACTTCGTCGGCACCCCGTTTCAATTGACAACGCATCAACCATGATGCAGCCTTCACACTCCAACGCGTTGGAGGGGAAAAATCATGGAAAACACGATATTGGCACCAGCCGCCGTGCTGGTGTTCTGGTCGTTGCTGATGCTGTTATGGACAGCGGCGACTCGGTTTCCGGCCATTGCCAAATCGGGCATGGACATGAAGAACGCGCCGCCGGGTGGGCGCGGTCAGGATCTAGACAGGGTCTTGCCGCCGCAAGTGCAGTGGAAATCGCATAATTACGCGCATCTGATGGAACAGCCGACGATCTTCTATGCGACAGTGGCTATACTGGCCCTGTCTGGCGTGGGGGGCGGAATCAACACGCAACTGGCGTGGGGCTATACCGGCCTGCGCATCCTGCATTCGATCTGGCAGGCGACTGTCAACACCATCATACCCGTCCGGTTTGGCCTGTTCGTCCTTTCTACAATGTGCCTCCTGGCCCTGTCCGTAAACGCGCTGCGCGTCACTTTGGGAGCGTAACTCATGAATGCTCAAATCTTGCAGCCCGTGGTGGCATTGGCCGTCTGGACGATGGTGATGTGGGTGTGGATGTATGTCACGCGCATTCCCGCGATGGGCGCCGCGAAGGTGGATGCCGACGCGCTGGTTCAGCAAGGCGCGAAATCGCTCGATGAACTGCTGCCCGCTCAGGTTCAGTGGAAGGCGCAGAATTACAATCATCTGCATGAAGCGCCGACTGTCTTCTATGCGGTGGCACTGGCTCTTGCGCTGCTGGGCGCGGGCAATGGCTTCAATGCGACGCTCGCTTGGATTTATGTCGGGCTGCGCGTGGTCCACAGCCTTGTGCAGGCGACTGTCAACAAGGTGATGCTGAGATTCCTGATCTTCGCTTTGTCCAGCCTCGTCCTGATGATGCTGACAGCCCATGCCGCCATGGTGGCGTTCGCCTGATCAAGAGCGAGACGTGCCGGGATCAGCCTTGATCTGATCCCGGCATTTCAGGGCACTTTTCCGCGCTGGATTCCGCAGATCCGGCTTTGCGTTTGCGCAGATTGGCCCGCAGGGCAGCGGCCAGTCGCTCTTCTTTTGTCAGCTTTTTATCACTCATGGCGCTTAAAGTGCCACGAGCGCCTTGACCGGTCTACACGATTTGTTCATAGGCGCGCGTCATTGGACGGCGCAGCGGGTTTCCACCGCGCCTTTCACGCTGCTGTAGCTCAGTGGTAGAGCACTCCCTTGGTAAGGGAGAGGCCGAGAGTTCAATCCTCTCCAGCAGCACCACTTCCTTTCCATTAACCCTAACGACCCGTTTACATTCGGGCCTGTGCGGCGCAGACTTTGCGTTCGGGCGCGTGGAGTTTCGTCATGCGCGGGGAAGGGAGAGTATCATGAAATCTCTGAATGCGTTGTCTGCCGAGCTGCTCGGTACATTCTGGCTGGTGCTGGGGGGCTGTGGAAGTGCGGTACTGGCGGCCAAGGGCATTGGCTTGCTTGGCGTGTCGCTGGCGTTCGGCCTGACAGTGTTGACAGGTGCTGTGGCGTTCGGCCCGATTTCGGGCGGCCATTTCAATCCGGCTGTCACGTTCGGCTTGTGGGCTGGCGGTCGCTTCCCGCAGCGCAACGTGCTGCCTTATGTGCTCGCGCAGGTTGTGGGTGCGACGATTGCGGCGGCGGTCATTTACATCATCGCAAGCGGCAAGGCGGGCGTGGATACATCCAGCATCGGCCTTGCCACCAATGGCTTTGGCGAGCATTCTCCGTTGCACTATGGCGCTTTGGCGGCCTTCGTCACTGAATTCGTGCTGACCGCGGCCTTCCTGTACATCATCATGGGGGCGACAGCACCGGGCGCGAATCCGGCACTGGCGCCGATTGCCATCGGCCTTGGCCTGACGCTGATCCACCTGATCTCGATTCCCGTCACCAATACTTCGGTCAACCCGGCGAGGTCCACCGGCCCGGCACTGCTGGAAGGCGGCATCGCGCTTCAGCAGATCTGGATGTTCTGGCTCGCTCCGATCTTGGGCGGCATCTTCGGGGCTTGGCTCTACAATCAGGTCTCGCGCCCGGACGTGATCGAAGACGAAGGCGAATACGAAGATTGACCGGTTGACCGTCCAGCCTTCCCCCGTGCAAGGGGCGGGCATGGGCGAACTGCTTCACACGGATGACAGCAGGAGCACGGGGCAAGGCCGCGTGCTCCTTGCTTTTGCGGCTGTCACCCTGATCTGGGGAACGACCTGGTTTGTGATCAAGGGCCAGCTGGGCGTCGTTCCGCCCTCATGGTCGGTTGCCTACCGCTTTCTGCTGGGCTCTGCTGTGATGTTCGCGGTCGCGCTCATTACGCGCGAACGGATCTGGCTGGATCGGCGCGCGATTGGCTTTGTCAGCCTGTTTGGCATCGCCCAATTCTGCTTCAACTTCAATTTCGTCTATCGTGCGGAGCAATATGTAACCTCCGGACTGGTCGCGGTGGTCTTTGCGCTGCTGTTCGTGCCCAACACGCTCTTTGCGCGACTGTTTCTCGGGCAGACGTTCAGCCGCCGTTTTCTCGTCGGATCGCTCGTTGCCCTGTGCGGCATAGGGCTGCTGTTCGCGCAAGAGGCGAGTGGGACGGCCTCAGCCCGCTCTGCAACGCTCACAGGCATCGCCTTTACGCTTGCAGGGGTTGTCTCTGCCTCCACGGCCAATGTGATGCAGGCGAGCCCCACAGCGCGTCGCCTGTCGATGGTCGCCATGCTGGCCTGGGGGATGTTGATTGGCGGGCTGATTGATGCGGCCTGGGCCTGGATTACCACCGGTCCACCTGTGGTCGATCCGCATCCGGCCTATTTTCTGGGCCTCGCCTATCTGGGCGCGATTGCCAGCGCTCTGGCTTTCACTCTATTTCTGGACGATCCGCCAGCTGGGGCCGGGCAAGGCGGCCTATTCCAGCGTTGTCATCCCCGTCATCGCGATGGGTATCTCCACATTCGCTGAAGGCTATCAGTGGAGCGCGCTTTCCATTGGTGGTGGCGTGCTGGCGTTGATGGGTATGGTGATTGCTCTTGGCCGACGTGCCTAGCGCGCGCGATGCTCCAAGACGGCCGAGAGGGGGAGTGGCGCATAAAGGTGTGGAAACAGGGCGCCGCCGCGCGAGACTTCCCATTTGAGCGCATCGCCAAAGCCCGTCAGATCAATGGTGGCCACTATCAGTCCACTCTGGCCTGCAAAATGCTTGGCGAGAGTCTCCTCCACCTGATCCGCCGTCGACATGTGGATATAGCCGTCGGCCAGATCAACAGGCGCGCCCTGAAACACGCCATCGCGATCAAACTGTGTCCATTGGTCTGCGGTGAAAATCTTGAAGGCCGTGTTCGTCATGCTTCGATATTGACACTATGGCGTCAACGCGCAACCCTTTGAGCATGGACCTCGACGACATCCTACCGCGCCGTGCGGACGATCCGCTGGTTTTGCTGACAAAGCAGGATCTTGACCCCTTTTCCGTGGATGAGCTGAAAATGCGCATTGCGGTTCTGGAGGCGGAGATTGCGCGTGTGCGCCAGAAAATTGAAGGCGCTGTTAACCATCTTGCAAGCGCCGAAGCCTTATTCAAGCAGTGACTTGATGTTTGCGTGGAGACGCCCGACATAGGGACCAAGGAGTTATTGCACCATGCCGTCATTTGCCCGCGCCCTTGAAACCACGCTTCATAATGCGCTGACTGCCGCCAAGGAGCGCGCGCATGAATATGCGACGCTGGAGCATCTGCTGCTGGCGCTGGTTGACGATGAAGATGCCAGCAAGGTGATGATCGCCTGCGGTGTCGATCTGGATGAACTGCGCAAGACGGTCGCCAATTATCTGGATACCGAACTCGAATCGATCAAGGGCGCGGACCGGATCGATCCGTCTCCCACAAGCGGATTCCAGCGCGTCGTGCAGCGCGCCATCCTGCATGTTCAGTCTTCGGGCCGCGATGAAGTGACGGGCGCCAATGTGCTGGTGGCCCTGTTCAGCGAGCGGGAAAGCTATGCCGTCTATTTCCTGCAACAGCAGGATATGAGTCGCCTGGATGCTGTCAGCTTCATTTCGCACGGCGTGGGCAAGGGACAGGAGGCGCAGGAAACCAAGCGCTCGGAAGGGCAGGAGGACAAGGCCGAGCGCCGTCAGGAGCAGCCGCAGCAAGGCAAGGGGAAGCAGGAAAACCCGCTTCAGCAATTCTGCGTCAACCTCAATGAAAAGGCCAAGATCGGAAAGGTCGATCCGCTGATCGGGCGCGGGCCGGAGGTGGACCGGACGATCCAGATTCTCTGCCGCCGGTCCAAGAACAACCCGCTCTATGTGGGGGAACCCGGCGTCGGTAAAACCGCGATTGCCGAAGGACTGGCGCGCAAGATCATCGAAGGCGATGTGCCCGATGTGCTCAAGCCTGCCGTCATCTATTCGCTCGATATGGGCGCTCTGCTGGCAGGCACACGCTATCGCGGCGATTTTGAGGAACGGTTGAAGGCGGTTGTGGCCGAGCTTGAGAAAATGCCGGACGCCGTGCTGTTCATTGATGAAATCCACACAGTGATCGGGGCCGGGGCCACGAGCGGCGGCGCGATGGACGCCTCCAACCTGTTGAAGCCTGCTTTGTCAGGTGGGGTGATCCGCTGCATCGGTTCCACCACCTACAAGGAATTCCGCAATCACTTCGAGAAGGATCGCGCGCTGCTGCGGCGTTTCCAGAAGATCGACGTGAACGAACCGAGCATTGAGGATACCATCAAGATCCTCACCGGGCTGCGCTCTGCCTTTGAGGATCATCACAAGGTCAAATACACCACGGACGCGATCAAGAGCGCGGTGGAGCTCTCTTCGCGCTACATCAATGATCGCAAGCTGCCCGACAAGGCCATCGACGTGATCGACGAAGTGGGCGCGATGCAGATGCTGGTGCCCGAGGCGAAGCGCAAGAAGACCATCACCGCCAAGGAAATCGAAGCAGTGATCGCCACCATGGCGCGCATCCCGCCGAAATCGGTTTCCAGCGATGACAAGAAGGCGCTGGAAACGCTGGAAAGTGATCTCAAGCGCGTGGTGTTCGGGCAGGATCTCGCCATTGAGAAGCTGGCATCTGCCATCAAGCTCAGCCGTGCAGGCCTCCGCGAGCCAGACAAGCCCATCGGCAATTATCTCTTCACCGGGCCGACCGGCGTGGGCAAAACCGAAGTGGCGCGGCAGCTCGCCTCCATCATGGGCATTCCGCTCCAGCGCTTCGACATGTCCGAATATATGGAGCGGCACAGCGTTTCGCGCCTGATTGGTGCGCCTCCGGGCTATGTGGGCTATGATCAGGGCGGCCTGCTGACCGACGCCATTGATCAGCAGCCGCATTGCGTGCTCCTGCTTGATGAGATTGAGAAGGCGCATCCGGATCTGTTCAACATCCTGTTGCAGGTGATGGACAATGGTCGCCTGACAGATCATCACGGCAAGACCGTCGATTTCCGCAACGTCATCCTGATCATGACGACCAATGCGGGCGCGGCGGACATGGCGAAGGATGGCATCGGCTTTGGCAACATCTCCAAGGAAGATGCGGGCGAAGACGCGGTGAAGAAGATGTTCACCCCAGAATTCCGCAACCGGCTCGATGCGATTGTCCCCTTTGGCTATCTGCCGCCGCAGGTGGTGGCGATGGTGGTGGACAAGTTCATCCTCCAGCTTGAACTCCAGCTGGCGGACCGTGACGTTCACATCAAGCTGGACGAGGAGTCCAAGGCCTGGCTCACCGAACGCGGCTATGACAAGCTTTACGGTGCCCGCCCGATGGGCCGCCTGATGCAGGAAAAGATCAAGCAGCCGCTCGCCGAAGAGCTGCTGTTCGGCAAGCTTGTCCATGGTGGCGAGGTTGCGGTGCATCTGAAAGACGGCGCGCTGAGCTTTGAAATCACGCCTGCCGCACCCAAAAAGGGCAGGAAGGGCGGCAAGGCGAGCGCCAAGGCCTCTTGACTCATCGCGTCTGACGCTCTCCTTTGTATGCAAGACATACAGACAGGAGCGCGTCATGACGGTGATTTCAGGCAAGGTGGCGTTTGTAACCGGTGGCGGTTCCGGCGTTGGGCTGGGGCAGGCCAAGGCGCTGGTCAAAGCGGGCGCGCGCGTGGCCATTGCCGATGTGCGGCAGGATCATCTGGATGAAGCTGCGGCCCATTTTGCGGCGGCGGGCACGCCCGTGCTTCCCGTCAAGCTCGATATCACCGACCGCGCGGCCTATGCAGCAGCTGCCGACCATGTGGAGGCGGAACTTGGCCCGGTGCAGCTGCTGTTCAACACGGCAGGCGTCTCACACTTCGGGGCCATTCAGGATGCGACACCTGAGGATTGGCAATGGCAGATTGACGTCAATTTGTTCGGCGTCATCAATGGCATCCAGACCTTTCTGCCCCGCATGGTGAAGCGGGAGGAAGAGGGGCACATCATCAACACGGCCTCCATGTCCGCCTTTGTGTCGCTGCCGGGATGCGGCATTTACACAACGACCAAGATGGCGGTGCGGGGCCTGTCCGAATGCCTTGCCATGGATTTGAAGGACACCAGAATTGGCGTCTCCATGCTCTGCCCCGGCGCAGTCAACACCAACATTCATGAAGCTTTGAAAACGCGGCCCGATCATCTCAAGGCGACAGGCTACTATGACGCGACGCCGGAAATGATGGCGCATCTGAAGAGCGTGATCGAACACGGGATGGAGCCGGAGCGGCTGGCGGGCTATGTTCTGAAGGCGGTCGAAGCGAATGAGCTCTACATCCTGCCTTATCCTGAATTCCGCACCCCGCTGGAGGATATCCATGCCAGTGTGATGGCCGCGCTCGCCAAGCCAGAGGATGATCCCGAATATGAGGCGCGCACGGCTCGCGGTGTGCCGGGTGGGCAGAAGGACTGATCCGGTTTGCCAGAAGGCTTCTGCTGGCTCTGTGAGCGCCCGCTGGGGCGCAATGTGGAGTGGCATCACATCATCCCCAAATCGCGCGGCGGGCGCATTGTGGAGCCGTTGCACCCGATTTGTCACAGCACGCTGCATGTGACCTTCACCAATGTGGAATTGGCGGCGATGAAGGGGGATCGAGACGCCCTGACACGGTCCTCTGACATGACGCGTTTCCTGCGCTGGATTGCGCGCAAGCCCGCTGATTTTCATGCTCCCACCCGAAGGGCGGGTTAGCAGCAGCGTTCAGGGTTGGACAAAGAGCATATTTCATGCAGGATGCGGCAATCGCATCAACAGGAGATCCATATGCGCAAACCTGTCATCGCCGCTTTAATCCTTTTTGCGCTCGCGGGCTGTAGCAAATCGGAAGACGCCAAGAAGGCGGATGCTGGCCCCGTCAAGCGGGAGCCTGGCGCATGGAAATCTGATCTGAAGCTGGTGCGGCTCGACATGCCGGGCGCGCCCAAGGAAGTGGTTGACGGCGTGGCGGCCATGATGGGCCGCTTGAAGGGCCTTGAATCCTGCCTGACGCCCGAACAGGCGGCGAAGGAAGATATGGCCACGGCATTGGCCAAGCCCCCGGGCGACAAGGGCCTATGCAGCTTTTCCAAGAAGGATCTGAGTGGCGGCAAAGTGGACGTGGTCATGGTTTGCACTGACGAAGCGTCCAAGGAGGCCATGACCATTTCGACCAATGGGACGCTATCGGCCAAATCATCCAACGTCCGTATGACGATGGAAGGCAAGCAGAACGGAATGCCGATGACGCTGGAGTTGGAGGCCACAAACACATGGACAGGCCCCTGCAAGAGCTGATTGGCCATGTTCATCGGCCATTTTGCGCCCGCCATCGCAGCTGCTGCCTATAAGGATGCGCCGTCTCTGCCCGTGTTGTTCATTGGCGCGCAATTGGTCGATTGGGCATTTTTCGGCTTTGCGATGATTGGAGTCGAGCATCTCCGCATTGCGCCGGGGTTCACCGCGATGAACCCCATGGACCTGTATGACATGCCGTTAACGCACAGTCTGGTGGGGACGCTGGTCTGGGCGGCCGGCTTTGCCCTGATGCTGCGTCTATATGGCATCAATGGACGCGGACAGGCCATTGGCGCAGCAGTGGTGGTCTCGCATTGGCTGCTCGATCTGCTCGTCCACGCACCAGATATGACTGTTACCGGCAGCCCGCCCAAAATGGGGCTGGGGTTGTGGAACCACCCGCACATTGAAATGCCGCTGGAGATATCGCTGGTCTTGGGTTCGCTCTGGTGGCTTCAGCTCAAGCGCGGCGTCCCATCCGTGCGGATAATCGTGCTAGCCGCTGTGCTGCTGGGTTTGCAGGCCTTCAACTGGTTTGGAGAAGAGCCGGTCGCCGTAACAACCGGCTTTTTGCTGATGGCGTGGCTGGGTTATTCAGTGGCGACACTCGCGGCGTGGTGGGCCGTCAGGGTGTCGCCTTCTGAGGATCAGTTGGTGGTGCAATAGGCCGGAAGCTGGATGGGCGCCGCGCCCTTTACGCGCCAAACCCCATCGGGCAACTGGTAGGAGCGGCCCACAGCGACACGGCTGGTAAGCGTTTCACAGCCGACGGTGGCCGCCACTTCCTTCACCGACACGCGGCGTTGCGCCGCCAGCTGCGTGTAGGCCGCACGACGCTTGATGTTGATCGCGTCCACTTCATCGCGCAGGTCGCCAGCAGGCGGTGCGCGGAAGCCCAGATAGCCATCCGCCTGTTCACCCACGCGCCCATCGGCAAGAGCGGCAGAGACCAGCCCCGTGGATTGTGCAGTGGCAAACCCGCCGGCCATGGCAAGCGCCGCAGCGGTGAGGGCAAGAGCGATGGTTACGCGATCAAACTTCATGACGGAAACAACTCCGGGTTACTCGTGATGAGGTCTGCCGCGTCCTTCTTCAGGCTGAGCACGACCTCCTGCTTGATGTTGACGTTGAGATTGATCTCAATCGGTTTGTCCGGGGCCTGCACCTGAACGCACCCACCGCTTGAAACGGCGATCACGGCCAGCATCAGAAGAGTCTTCCTGTTCATGGCTCCGGGGTTCGCACTCAATCGCTCGCCCGTCAACAACATCGTCTTCATGGTCATTGCGGCCTTTCTGGAGGCTGAACGGGCTTCGGCTTCTCGCCGGGCACCGGTTGGAGTTCGGGGATCATGCGGTTGATCAGCACCGATGGATCGTTGAAACTGCGCGCCATTTCAAACAATTGGCGGAATTTCGCGGTTATGGTGACGTTGAAGATGAACGGGATGTTGGTCAGCCCCGTTACCTTGATGGGGACAGGCAGCTTGGCGCGGACGCCCTCAATCGGGGCCTGATTGACGCCGGCAAACTTGATTCGCGTCACCACATCGCCATCGATGGCACCATCCAGATCAATGCTCAGCCGGTTGTAGCGGAGCGATTTGAGCGCATCGAACGCGAAACGGCCCATCATACCCAGATTCTCGTTCGAGATTTCACCCACATAAGAGAGCGTGCCGCCAGACCGGGCGATCAGATTGCCGCCTTCGATCCGACCGCCCTGAGCGTCAAACACCATGGGCAGTACGCCGTCAAAGGTTCCGGTCGCCGCGATATTCTCAAACTCCATTGCGGCAATGAAGCGGGCCGCGTCCAGCCCCTCCACGCGGAAGGTCAGGCGGCGCTCGGCGGCTTGATTCAGGTCCAATATCGTGGGCTCCAGCACCAGATAGCCGCCCGCAAAAGGCCAGCGCCCGCCTTCGATCTGCGCCTTGAGGCCGGGGAGCAGGCGGAAGGAGACCAGCCCGTCGAGCACCGCGACGCCCGGATTGACCGCCATCATGCGCACTTGCTGACCCGGCTCCGTTTCCATGCCGAGCAGATCGGAAAAGCGGATCTGCGTGCTCAGCCCAGCAATCGGGCCAAAGGCTGCGGCCATATCCATCATGTCCGTGCCGAATGTGCCGCTGCTGGTGATGCCTGCATCTGACCAGTTGATCTGACCCTGTCCATTCAACACGCCATCGACATTGGCGATGACGCCCAATGTGATTGGCGTAATCTCTTCAGGCTGGATGGCCTGCCCGAATTTCAACGCCGGGATCGTAAGATCAGCCTGCCCGCTGCCGGAAGAGAGGCTGTGGCGGATGAAGATTTGCGCCACATCCACCTGCCGCTTGGGGTTGATGAGACGCCCCTGCGCCTCGATCTGCCCGCCCTTCATCGAGAAGGAAAAGTCTGGTGATATGAACGGGTAAAAGCGCCTTTCTTCCGCGCGATCTGAAATGCGGAGGCCCCCGTTTGCGGCAAGGTTTCCGCTTGCGAAAGACCAACTGCCATGGCCGTCATCCAGCAGCAGCGGCACCGAGCCGATATTGCCGGAAAGGCCCGCGAACTGGCCCTGTGCTTTGCTGCCAGCAATGCGCCCGGTCAGGCTTCTGGCAGAGAGGCGTGAGGCAGACTCGTTCGTTCCAAGCGCGACAGACAGCTGTTCGAGCCGGAAATCACCGTTGCGGGACGAAAATCTGCCATTGCGCCCTGACAGCGAGAGGGGAGCATCACCCATCCGTCCCGCGAGGCGCACGTCGGGCAAGATGATCGAATCGCCCGTCATGCAGGCCTTGAACTTGGTGGGACCAAGGCGCAGCGAATCAAGCGCGAGGCTCTGGAATGACGGCGTCAGGCAACCGGCCAGCAAGGGCGCGCCGGGCGAGAGTGAAACAGGCACCACGAGGCCCTTGATCTGGCCCTTGCCGAGCGGTCCATCCACCGTCGCCCGCGTGCTGAGTGCCAGCCCGCCATTCTCCCAATGGAAGCGGATGGGTGTCATGGTCAATTGGCTCTGGCCAGCCTGCCAGCGCGCCATGGTCGCAACGCCAGCCACGCTGCCCGGCACATCGGAAAAGTGCGCGGCAATGCGCGGAAAGCCTCCGCCGTCCAGCACGGCATCACCTGTGACGTTCAGAGCGCCTTCAGGCCAGTTCAGGCGTAGCGGGCTCCCGCCAGACAGCGCCAGCTTTGCCCCCGAAAAGCTCGTCATTTTGACGCCAGAGAGAGCCAGAGATCCCGCGCCATTCAGGTGAGTGACGTCATAATGGGCGGTCAGCATCGATCCACGATCGAGCCCGCTCATCGCCTTTGCCAGTTGCTGTGCCAACGGTCCCACCGGCGTGCCTGTCAGACCTGAGGTTGAGGCTGCAATGCGCTGCGACAGCACACGGTCTGTTACCACATTGCGCATCGCCAGACCGCCGCCGCTTTCAATCTTTAGGCCGTCAGGGCCTTGATCAAGCGCGACCCGGCCCTGCGCCGCTGCGCTTGCCGCGTTCGCAGCCGGTGACGTCAGTTTTGCCAGTTGCAGCTGGTAATCGCCAGAAAGCGCATCCCATGTGCCACCAAGCTTGAGCGTGCCTTTGGCACTCTGCGCGGCCATGTCTCCATTGCGCGCACCCGCAATCGCAAAATCACTGGCAAGAGACAGGCGCTTGAAGGATTCATCCAGCGAGGCCTGCAATTCCATCCGCGCCGCGCCCATCCGCGTGGCACCACAGCGACTGCCTGCAAGCGTTAGCGGGCCAGAAATGCGCGGGCGACCGCCCTGTGTGCTGATCGTTCCGCCAAATCGCGTAGCCTCCAACCTGCAATCGCCGAACTGGCTCGATGGCACGACCAGCGCGAGGGCACCGTTGAAGCCATTGTCCAGCCGTCCGCTCCCGCTCAGCGCCGCGCCTATGGGGCCAAAGGGCGTGTTGAGACGCATCGTGGCCTTGTTCAGCGCGACGTTCATGGCGGGCAGAGTGAAGGGCGTGCCATCGGGCGCGGGCAAGAGCCGGTCGAGCGATCCAAGGCTGAGTTTGCCATCCTTGAGCGCCGCATTCAGCCGCACGCCGCCCGCACGAATGGTGGAGATGCGCGGCCCAGAGAAAGACCACACCATCTCCACCTCCGCCCAATCTGCCGTCAGATCGGGATGGGCCGGATCTCCCAGCCGGATATTCGAAATGCGCTGGCGTGACGTGCCAAGGCCATCCAGCGTGTATGACGCCTTGACGTCAGACTGGTTCAGCTGATCATCAATCACTTTGCGCGCAATGGGCTCACGCTGCGTCCAGGCGAGCAACGCGAGCAGGCCCACGCCGCCAAGCAGCGCCAGTGCGATCCGGGATTTGCGCTGGAGAGCCATTACGCCATGTATCACCCGCAAGCGCCGCAACAATCAACCGCGATTGCGCTCCTTGCCCGACAGGGTTAGCGTCTTCTTCATGAGCGGGGAAGAGGCAGATACAGCGGGTCATCGCGCGCGAGTGCGTCAGCGTCTCATAGAAGGCGGCGGAGATGCGCTGCTGGATCATGAATTGATTGAATATGTTCTGGGTCTGACGATCAAGCGGATCGATACCAAGCCGATTGCAAAGCGGTTGCTGAAGGAATTTGGTGGGATTGGCGGGCTCTTGTCTGCGGATGCCGAAGCGATCCGGCGCAATGGCGGCATTGGCGAAACAAGTGTTGCCGCGCTCAAGATCGTGCAGGCAACAGCGCTCCGTTTTCTGCGTGAATCGGTGCGCGAAGCCCCGGTCCTGTCCAGCTGGCAGGCACTGCTCGATTATCTGCGGGCCGATATGGCCTTCATGGCCACCGAACGCGTGCGCATCTTGCATCTAAACACGCGTAACATGTTGATCCGTGATGAGATTATGGCCGAAGGCTCGATTGATCAGGCGGCGGTTTCAGTGCGCGAAGTGATCCGCCGGGCGATTGATCTGGGTTCGGCGGCCATTATCTTGGTCCACAACCATCCCTCTGGCGATCCTTCTCCCAGCCGGGCTGATATTGCGCTCACGCGGACGATCATTGATGCAGGCAAACCGCTTGGCATTGCGGTGCATGATCACATCATCATCGGGATGAATGGTCATGCCAGCTTCAGGGCGCAGGGGCTGATCTGACGTCATGACGCCCATCTTCGCGGTTGCACTTGGGCACGCAGCTTTCTAACGCGGCCAAAGGTTCATTTGAGGGGCATTTATGCGCGCATTCATCTTTCCGGGGCAGGGCAGTCAATCCGTGGGCATGGGCAAGGCGCTGGCCGATGCGTCGCCCGCAGCTCGTGAAGTTTTTCAAGAGGTTGATGAGGCTCTTTCACAAAATCTCTTCAAATTGATGAGCGAAGGCCCGGAAGATCAATTGACGCTGACCGAAAATGCGCAGCCCGCAATCATGGCCAATGCCATTGCGACGCTCCGTGTGCTGGAGCGCGAAGGCGGCATCAGCCTGGCTGACAAGGCGGATTTCGTCGCGGGACATTCTCTGGGTGAATATACGGCCTTGTGTGCCGCCGGGGCGTTTGATCTGACCACGACCGCGCGCCTGCTGAAGCTGCGTGGCCAATCGATGCAGGCTGCTGTGCCAGTCGGGCAGGGGGCGATGGCGGCCTTGCTTGGCGCGGACATTGAAAAGGCACAGGCGCTGGCCGATGCTGCGGCAGAGGGTGAAGTGTGCACCGTCGCTAATGATAACGACCCCGGTCAGGTGGTGATTTCAGGCGCAAGGGCGGCGATCGAGCGCGCCATTGCACTGGTGAAGGAACACGGCATCAAGCGCGGCGTGCTGCTGCCCGTCTCCGCGCCCTTCCATTGTCCGCTGATGCAGCCCGCAGCCGACGCCATGGCCAAGGCACTGGCAGAGGCCACGATGCAGGCGCCGCTGGTGCCGGTTTATGCCAATGTCACGGCGGCTCCAGTGGCTGACCCCGCCACGATCCGCGAGCTGCTGGTGCAGCAGGGCACATGCCGGGTGCGCTGGCGCGAAAGCTGCATCGCCATGTTCGAAGCCGGCGTACATGATTTTGTTGAACTTGGCGGCAAGGTCGTCGGACCGATGGTCAAGCGTTCGGCAGCCGATGCGAGCGCGACCTCGGTCGTGACGATGGATGATATTGAAGCCATGGCGAAAGGGCTGTGAACATGTTTGATCTGAGTGGGATGACGGCGCTGGTCACCGGCGCTTCGGGTGGCATTGGTTCGTCCATTGCCAAGGCGCTAGCCGGTCAAGGGGCCCGGGTTGCTTTGTCTGGGACGCGTGAGGATGCTTTGAAGGCGGTTGCGGCTGAAATTGGCGGCGACTGCGTGATCCTGCCCTGCAATCTGGGCGATGCGGCACAGGTGGAAGCGCTGGTTCCTGCCGCTGTCGAAGCGCTGGGCGGCAAGCTAGACATTCTGGTCAACAATGCAGGCGTTACGCGCGACGGGCTGATCATGCGGATGAAGGATGAGGATTGGGCAGACGTGATCCGCATCAATCTTGAAGCCGCCTTCCGCCTGATCCGCGCTGCCACCAAGCCAATGATGAAGGCGCGTCAGGGCCGCATCATTACCATCACCAGTGTCGTGGGCACCACAGGCAATCCGGGGCAGGCCAATTATGCGGCCTCAAAGGGCGGGCTGACCGCCATGACCAAGGCGCTGGCGCAGGAACTGGCGAGCCGCAACATCACGGTCAATTGTGTGGCCCCCGGCTTCATCACCTCTCCCATGACCGATGTGCTGCCTGACGCGCAGAAAGAGGCGCTGACGCAGAAGATTCCGCTCGGTCGGCTGGGTGTCGGCGCGGATATTGGCGCGGCAGTCGCCTTTCTGGCTAGCAGGGAAGCCTCTTACCTCACAGGTCAGACGCTGCATGTGAATGGTGGCATGGCGATGATCTGAGGCGCGCCGCCTCACTCAAGCCAAGGCTTTGCAAGTCTGCAATATCGTGCAAGAACAGCATGATGTTGAGTGACAAAGGTTCAGAGCCGCGCAGCGGGACCAGCCTTGATGAAGTGGCTCATGCTGAGTTGCTGGCGCAATGCTATACTGAAATGCGGGCAACGGCACGGCGTTTGCTTGCGGGCAATGCCATGGGACGTGTGCTCCAGCCGACTGAACTGGCGAATGAGGCGGCGATCCGGCTGATCCGCTCCAATCTCGCTCATGCCCATGATTCCGGGCATATGCTGGCCACCGCCGCGCGGGCCATGCGACAGGTGATCGTCGATGAAGTCCGCAAAGCCTCTGCCGCCAAGCGCAGCGAGCCCGTGCTGATGACGGCTTGGCCGGGTGCGGAAGAGGGCGCGGGTCTGGTCGATATGGCCGATCTGGATGGTGCGCTGGCTGAACTGGCTCAGTTGTCCCCGGTGCGCGCGCAAATTGTGGAGTTGCGGTTCATGCTGGGTATGACCGTTCAGGAGACCGCAGCCGCCACGCGCGTTCCCGAACGTACGGTCAAGCGCCACTGGCAGGCGGCGCGCGCCTGGCTGCTCGACCATCTTGAAGCCCAGACAAGTGGGCGCTGATACCGAGCTGCGGCCACTGGACCTGTTGGAGCGGTGGCTTGCCTACCCCGGGAATGAGCGATTTCGCCGCCGTTTGCTCAGGAATGAATCCGAAGCTGTTCTGGAGCGTCTGGCCCGGCTGGAGGCAGGCCACGCAGCACGCGCCGTGATGCCCACCGAATTGCCAGACTGGATGGCCGCTCCGATGGTGGAACCGCCCGGCCAGATTGGCCCCTTTCGTCTTGCCGAACGCATCGGGCAGGGCGGCATGGGCGATGTCTGGCGCGGAGAGCGCAACGACGGACTGTTTGAACAGACTGTCGCCATCAAGCTCATACAAGGCAATATGGGGCCAGAGGCCGCCAAGGCCTTTGAAGCGGAAAGGCGCATTCTGGCGCGCCTCAATCACCCTGATATTGTTCGCCTGATCGATGGCGGCATCACGCCGGACGGACTGCCTTATTTGATCATGGAGCATGTGGAGGGCGTGCCCATTGATGCGGCCATTGGCACGCTTGATTTACGCGCGCGGATGATGCTGTTTGTCAGCGCCGTCCAAGCCGTCCAGTTCGCGCATGGTCGCCTGATTGCTCATGCTGATCTGAAACCCAGCAACATTTTGGTCGATACCGAGGGGCGGGTGCGGCTGCCCCATTTTGGCATTTCTGCTTTGCTGGGGGGGGATGATCAGCGCGCCCCGCCCTTGGGGGCGATGACACGCGAATATGCCAGCCCGGAACGGCGGGCAGGGGCGCCGCCCTCTGTGCAGGATGATGTTTATGCGCTCGGGCGCTTGCTGGCCATCGCGCTGGAGGGGAAAGACGATCCCGACCTTGCAGCCATCGCTGCCAAGGCGACGGCGGAACAGGATGCGCGCTATGATGCAGCGGCGGAGCTTTCGGGTGATGTCGAGCGCTGGCTGCAAGGCCTGCCGGTCTCTGCCCGGACAGATACGGCGGCCTATCGCGTGCGCAAATTCGTGGCGCGACATCGTATTGGCGTATTGGCCAGCAGCCTTGCGGTGTTGGCACTGATTGGAACGACCTTGTTTGCCACGATCAGCTCAATCCGGGCCGAAGCCGCGCGCAAGGAAGCGGCGGCGCGGTTTGAGGATGCGCGCGGAACTGCCCGCTATCTGCTCTTCACACTGATGGACCGGCTGGAGGCGCAGCCCAATTCACTGAAGCTGCGCAAGGAAGTGGCCGAGGTTGCCCAGCATTATCTTGATCGATTGTCTCGCGCGGAAGGCGCCGCGCCTGAAATGCGGCTGGAGGCAGCGCGCGGTCTGATCCGCCTGGCGGAGGCGCAGGGCGTGCCGGGTTTGCCCAATATCGCCGAGCCGAAACGCGCTGCACAAAGTCTCTCAAGGGCGCTGGCCATTGCGCAGGGAACGCGTGATGCTGGCGCTCCGTCGATCGTGGTGACAGCGCTTTCCTATCAGGCGCGGCTGGCGGCGCTGGTCGATCATGATGCGACGCGCGCCGAGCAATTGATCAATCAGGCAGAGGCGGTTGCATCCCGGTCCCGCGTGCCGCCGTTGCTCAAGGCCCGGCTGCTCAATGACCGGGCGACTGTGGTCGGCTTCCGTGATGATTATGCCAAGGCGGCGGCGCTTGCGCAGCAGGCCGAAGCGTTGGTGAGGGATTCCAAGGATCTCGACGCCATGCTGGAACACGCCAAAGCGGCGGACACCTATGCGGAAGGCGTCTATTACTCACAGACGCCCCAGGCCGCCATTGCGCCCTATCGCAAAGCTCTGGCCAATTATGAGGCAGTTCGCGCTGCCTTCCCGGCGTCTCGCACGGCAGAAGAGCGGATGGAGCGCGCGCGCTGGGGTCTTGCCTCCACGCTCCTGTCGCTCGATCGCAATGCAGAGGCGCTCGCCCTTTTGCAGGAAGGCCATGAGCGTGTTGAGCGCATGGTGGCGTTTGACAAGGATGATCTGGAAGCCGTGCGGCTGCTCCAGATTATCGGGCTGGACCGGGCGCAGGCGACCGCAGATACCGGCGATTTTCAGAAGGCCATCGCGCTCTACAAGGCCAATATCGATGGTCGCCGCGCATGGCTTGCGCGCAATCCGGATGAGAATCGCCGCCTGCGTGATCTGGCGATAGCGGTCAAATCATTGGGCGATGTTCAGGCACGGGGCGGGCAGGTGAGAGCGGCCTGCGCCACTTATGCCGAGTTCAGGGGGCTGGTCACGCAACTCTCTCGCCGGGGCAATCTGGCAGAGATGGATCTGGACTATACACTCAAGCATCTGGAAAAGGATGAAGCGCTGCTTTGCCGATGACCTGTCCCGTTCCGGCACAATGAACAACGTCTTCACTTTTTTCGCCTGAACTTGGCCCGCACTTCCAGCCCAATCCGTTTTTGTCTTCAAGAGCGGAAAAAATCCGTCGCCGTGGTCGTATGCGGCAGGTGTGTCGCATTCCATTGAACTCGCGCATTCGGAGATTGGGCATGGCACGGCGGAAACTCATCGGAACCAGCGGCAATGATGTGCTGAACGGCACCAGCCGGGATGATCTGATCTATGGTCTGGGTGGCAATGACCGGATTTTTGCCGGGGCCGGGGACGACGTGGTTTACGGCGATACTGGCAATGACGAACTCAATGGCGAAGATGGCGATGATGAGCTGGCTGGTCTGGCTGGAGACGACATTATTCGTGGCGGCGCAGGCAATGACGATATTGAGGGTGGATCGGGCAATGATACCATCGAGGATGGCCTTGGCAGTGACGAAGTGGATGGCGGGAGCGGCGATGATCTGATCATTTGGCGGCCCGGCCAGACACGCGACAAGGACGAGCTTGATGGGGGTCGCGGGCACGACACGCTCCAGCTTGAGTTCACGGCTGCGCAATGGGCCAATTCATCTTTGCGATCCGATGTTACGCGGCTTCAGGCCTTCATGGCTGCCACCCAAGGGCAATATCATGGCCGCCATGAGCGCAGCTTCGATTTCCGCAGTTATAAGCTGGAAGTCAGCAATTTTGAAAAGCTGATCGTCAAGGTTGATGGCGTTGCGGTGATCGGTGGACAGGATACGACCGCGCCTGACGTGCCGACTCTGCTCTTGTCCGCTGCATCGGACAGCGGGGCGGCTGGAGACCGGATCACCAGCGATGCAACGCCGACGCTCAACGGGCAGGCAGAAGCAGGCGCGACCGTGAACATTCGTGAAGGCAGCCAGATCCTGTCTACGGTGACGGCAGCCAGTAACGGCACATGGTCTGCCACGCTTCCCACTCTGTCAGACGGAACGCACGGGCTGACGGCCACTGCAACCGATTCCGCAGGCAACACCAGCGCGGCTTCGGCGGTACTTTCGCTGGTGATCGACACGCAAGCTCCGGCGATCCCTGTCATTGATCTGACGGCGGCGGGCGACAGTGGCGATTCCAATACAGACAATCTCACCAACGCGGCCTCGGTCGATCTGGTGGTGCAGGCAGAAGCCGGGACGTCGGTCACGCTGGGCAGCCAAACCAAAGTAGCGACGGGCGGCAGCGCGAATTTTACGGTCTCGCTCGTTGAAGGCGCGAATAACTTCACAGCGAGCGCCACCGATGCAGCGGGCAATATCCGCTCTGGAACCCTGACCATCCAGCGCGATTCCAGCGCCCCAACAACGCCCACTTTGTCGCTGGCGGCGGCATCTGACAGCGGAACGGCGGGCGATGGCCTGACGCATGACACGACACCGACCATCACCGGGCAAGCCGAAGCCGGGGCGCTGGTCACGATCCATGTCGATAGCATCGCCGCAGGATCGGTACGGGCTGATGCCTCCGGGGCGTGGAGCTTCACCATGGGCTCGCTCTCTGATGGCGCACACAGCATCACCGCGTCCGCGCGCGACGCGGCGGGCAATGCCAGCCCGGCATCAGCTGCTCTGGCGCTGACGGTGGATACCGCCGCACCGAATGCGCCTGCGCTCGATTTGGCGGATACGGATGATAGCGGAGTCAGCGCCTCGGACAATCTGACCAGCAAGGCCAGCGTGACTGTCAGCATCGCTGCCGAAACTGGCTCGACTGTCCATCTGGGGAGCCAAAGCGCGGTGGCGAGCGGTGGTGCAGCTTCCTTCACCATAGCGCTGAATGAAGGCGTTAATGCCTTGTCTGCCACAGCGACCGACGCAGCAGGCAATGTCAGTGGGGCAGGCACACTCAGCATCACGCGTGATTCGACGGCACCTGACGCACCAACCATCACGCTTGACGCGGCATCGGACACAGGCACGCAAGGCGATGGCAGCACGACCGACACAACCCCGACGCTCAGCGGCTCAGCCGAAGCCGGGGCACTGGTCTCCATTTCCGGATCTGATGGCGAACTGGGGCATGTGACGGCGGATAACACCGGCCAATGGAGCTTCACCACGGGAACGCTCGCAACCGGCAGCTATGCCCTTACAGCGCAGGCGCAGGACGCAGCGGGCAATGCGAGTGCGCCCTCCACCAGCTTTGCGCTCATCATTGCGCCAACGGTCACGCCGGGCACGCTCTCGCTCGCGCTGGCGGTGTCTGACCGATATCAGGGCCATCAGGATCAGAGCGGGGCCGGGCTGGTCACGCTGGCTGGCACCGGCACACCGGGCGAAACCGTCCGCCTGTTTGACGGGCAGGGAGTCGAGCTGGCGCATTCCATCGTGGATGTGCGGGGCGGCTTCCGCTTCAACGAAGTGCATCTGGCGATGGGGGCGAACACGCTCTCGGTCCAGAGCTTTGCCGGATCGACGGCGACGGGAACGCTTGGCTTTGATGTGCAGCGCGTTGATGATCTGACCAACACCAACATGGTGCTCGAATGGGTGCAGACCGCGCTCCAGATTTTCGCGGCCGAAGCGACAACGCCCACCGCCGGATCGCGGGCGCTCGCGATGATTGGGCAAGCGATGTACAATGTTGTGGGTGCGATCAACCATGCGCCCGGCTACCAGTTTACAGCACTCGCCCCTGATGGCGCTTCGCTGGATGCCGCCATTGCGCAGGCCGCGCATGATGTTCTGAAATCCATCTATCCTGGCAGTGCGGCTGCGCTTGATGCCAAGCTGGCGAACGTGCTGGGCACAATTGCAGACGGCGCGGCTGAAACCGATGGAAGCGCGCTTGGTCATGATGTCGCCTCGCGCGTCATCGCTTTGCGAGCCGATGATGGCTGGAATGACGTGGTCACATTTGAAGGGCAGGACAAGCCGGGCGTGTGGCAGCCAACTGGCCCCGCCTATGCAGGTGCACTCGATCCGCAATGGGCGAAGCTCGACACCTTCGTGATGGCCGCGCCTGATGCGTTTGATCCCGGATCGCCGCCCGAAGTGGGCAGCCCGGAATGGATTGCGGCCTATAATCAGGTGAAGGAGCTTGGCGCTTCTGACAGCACGATGCGCACGGCAGACCAGACCGAATCTGTCCGGTTCTGGGCGCAGGGCGTGGGCACGTCCACGCCGGCTGGGCTTTGGGCACAGATTGCGCTCGAAGCCTCCAAGGCAGGAGACATAAGCGTTGCGAACACGGCCCTGCTCTTCGCGCAATTGGGGCTGGCTGAAGGCGATGCAGGCATTGCCGCCTGGAACTCCAAATATGCCTATTCGGCTTGGCGACCGGTCACGGCCATTCAGGACGCTGATCTGCTGGGCAGTCCAGCCATCGTGTCAGATCGCGACTGGACGCCTTATGTGCTGACGCCGCCCTTCCCGGAATATGTGTCTGGCCACTCAACCTTCAGTGCAGCGGCAGGGCAGGTGCTGGAAGATTTCTTTGGCCAGAATTACGCCTTTTCAACCAGCGTGGGCAGTTTCACCCGAAGCTTCTCCAGCTTTGACGATGCCGTTGAAGAAGCCGGGATGAGCCGCATCTATGGTGGCATTCACTTCAGCTTCTCCGATGCATCAGGGCAGGAGACGGGCCGCGCAGTCGGCTCGCTGGTGAGCAGCGTGTTCAATGGTGCGGACGATCTTCATGCACCGACAATCATCTTCGATACCGATCCGGGCCAGATCTTGGCGGGCGATTTCGTGATTGCCGGTGCCGTGGCGGATGATCTTTCGGGCGTGGCACGCCTGTTCTGGTCGCTCGATGGGGGAAGCCTCACTCCGCTCACCAGCACGGCGCAAGGCAATTTCTCATTCTCCACCGGGGCGGGGCTGGCCGACGGCAAGCATGTCGTCACCATCTTTGCGCAGGATGCTGTCGGGCACAGCAGCGCGCGCGATTTCAGCTTTACGACCAGCACGCACACCACGGACATTGTCCTCGAAGCCGCCAGCATCCAGTCCGGTGCTACGCTGACAGCACCGGGCGAGCTCGTGGGCCATGTCGATCTGGGTGCAGGCAATGCGTTGCGCGCGCTCTCGTACAGCATTGACGGCGGCACGCCCATTTCGATGGTGTTCGGCGCTGATGGCCATTTCGAGACGCCGCTTGATCTCGCCAAGGTTGCGCTCGGTCAGCACAACATCGTGATTTCAGCGACTGATGCGCTTGGCAATGTGGTACAGGAAACGCTGGCGGTCACGGTGTCATCGCTGCCCTTCACCGTCACGGCGCTCACGCCGGACCGCTATGAAGCCGATGTGGGCGTCACCTATCGCCCCTCTGTCTCCTTCTCGCGTGCGTTTGATCCCGCCACGCTAACTGCGGACAGCTTTTATGTGACAGACAGCAGCGGTGCCAAAATTCCCGCAACGATCGTGCCTTATAAGGATGGCACCGGCGCGTGGCTGTTGTTTGATGACGCCATGCCGGGCGCACAGCGGATGTCCATCCATCTGGAAGGCAATGCTATCCGCTCTGTGGACGGGACAACGCTGGACGCCAATGGCGCTGATCCCGGAGTCAATCTGGAGCGCCATTTCACCACCGTTTCCACTGCCGGCGTGGCGGGCACATCGATCACGGGCATTGTACTTGATCCTGGCGCGGACTTTGAGCCCGGCACCCGCGATGATGTGCTGACAGGCCCCAATGGGCTCAACGATTTTGCGCACAACACCTATCTCAATCCGCTGGCAGGCGTGAAGGTTTACATCCTCGGCCGCGAGGATCTGTTTGCGATCACAGATGCCAATGGTCGCTTCACGCTGGAGAATACGCCCATCGGCAATGTGAAGCTGGTGGTGGAGGGCCGCACTGCGACCAATGCCCCTGCGGGCTTCTTCTTTCCCGAAATGGTGATGGAGCTCAATGTGAAGGCGGGCGTGGTCAACACCGCCATGTCTGCCATGGGGCCGCGTGACGCGCAGCTCGACAATATCGGCAATGAAGCCCTGTATCTGCCCCGGATCGAGATCGACACGGTGCAGGCCGTGAGCACCACCGAAGCGACGGTGATCCATGGCGACAGCATCGGCGGCACTGGACTGACACAGGAACAAGCGAGCCGCATCACGCTGACCGTGCAGCCGGGCAGCTTTGTCGATGCGCAGGGCCAAGCCGTCACCAATCCGCAGATCGGCATTGCGCCCGTGCCGTCCTCTCTGGTGCGAGACATGCTTCCGCCGGGTGTGGTCAATCACAGCTTTGATTTCACCATTCAGGCCCCTGGCACATCGGTCTTCACGCAAGAAGTGCAGATGACGCTGCCCAATGTGTTCAATCTGGCGCCCGGTACCAAAACCAACGTGCTCTCCTTCGATCACACCACCGGGCGACTGGTGCTGGATGGCACGGCCACCGTGTCGGCGGATGGCCTGACTGTCACCACCGATCCGGGCTCTGGCATCACGGCACCGGGCTGGCACGGGATCACCGACGGGTCGAGCTTCGGGCATGTTGATGCCAGCGTGCTGTGTGGCAATTTGTCTCCGGCAACGCTCAATGGTCAGGATGTTGTCAATGCCGGGCTGGAAGCTACAGGCCTTGTCAGCACCGGAGCACAACTTCTGCAACGCGAACTCAATCCGGCGGTTGCTGTTCCTCTGGCGGCAGCGGGCGTCGCGGCAGATATTGACGCTGTGGACAACAGTCTGCGTCAGCTTGCTCTTGCTCAAACGACTGGCGATACTGGGCTGATCGGTGGCGAATATGATACCGAATATAAGGTGATCAAAGGGCTCGAACTGGTCAAAGGCCTGGGCAAGACATTTGCCGATATTGGCGGCATGTTCCTCGCCGCGATACCCGCTCCAGCCAAAGTAGCCAATCCGGCGTTCCTTGCCCTTGATCTGCTCAACTTTGCGCACAGCCTGATCGATGTGAACCAGAATCTGTTTCTGACCGGAACCGGCCCAGCGGACAAGATTCTGACTGCGGGCCGCAAATATGTGGACGCGGCCAATGCCGCACAAACCGGTGTCCCGGGATGGAAGCCCCCTGTGAATCTGAAGACGCCGCCTGCTGAGCAGGCCCTTGAAACGGCAGTCAACACTGCGGCGGCCAACGCGGCCAACCGCGTGGCCGTGCTGAACAACGTGGTTTCCAAATTGGAGGCTATCCAGCCGATCCTTGAGTCTTCGTTCAATCCCGACGGAACTTTGAAGGGCGGAGCCGAAGCCGACATTCTGAACCATCAGGATGCGCTGCTGGACGCCCTGAACGCTGTGATAGACGCCGCCAGACCGCTTGAGACTATGGGTAACACGACTGATGAAATCATGGACATCAGCGAAGCGCTGAGCGATGTTCAAGAGGCGTTTGATGATGATATCGCCGCGCTCATCGCTGAAATTGCCGATGAGGCAGGGGGCGTGGATCCCAATGCCGATACACCGGGCACCGCGCAAAATGGCGATACGCTCTATTATGTGCTGTCCGGTCCAAGGCCGGAAGATGAACAGAGAGGCACCTTTTCTGCTGCTGCCGGGCTAGATCTTGTCTTCCAAGGCAGCGCCATCCGCAATGATGGCGAAATCATTCCACGAGGATATTCGCTGACCATCATCGATCCCGCCACCCACTCCGTGTCCCGTGTCGGGTTTACAGCCAACACACCGGGTCTGGAGACCAAGATTGGTGCGGCAACCTTGTTGCCGAGTGGAGAGGGCCTGCAAGCCAATGGCTATTCCGGTACCGAAAACTACGTTCTCGGCCTGAACGGAAACATCACAGACAATCTGGTACCCGGTGTACCAGATGCCGTGGCGCTCAAGGACGGGCTGGTTGGCACTAACGGCCTAGTGAATGGGTCGATTGCCTCGCTTGATCTGGCCAACACGGCACGCGCGATGGTGCTCGATGCATCGGGCAGCAATGCACAGGGGCTTCATGCCTATCTCGCGACCAGTGATGGGCTGTCTGTGGTTGATCTCAGCAATGCAAACGCGCCCAAACTGGCAGCGCAATTGCATCTGGATGGCGCGCCGAGCGATATCGCTATCGACAAAGCCACGGGCCTTGTTGCGGTCGCTGCGGGGGCAGGCGGGGTGTGGCTGGTCGATATCTCCAAGCCGGACACCCCAACCGTCTTCGCTCGCATCACCGAAAACGCAACACAGGTCGAGGTGGTGGATGGCATTGCCTATTTCGCAAGCGGTGGCTTCTTGCGCGCCTATGACATGGGCAGCACGCGGCAAGTGGCAGCGCTCAACATCGGGGCGAGTCCGGTGAGTGGCATGGCTGTCGATGGAGACGTGATTTACGTGCTGCGCGGCGATGGCACCATTCAGAGCTTCGCCGCCAATGATGGGGCGGTCCAACTGCTCGGCTCGCTCTCTATCCCTGAATTTGCAAGCGCGAGCCATCTGACTGTAGCGAATGGCATCCTCTATGTGCCGCGTGGCGACAATCCGGGCGTCTCCGGCTTTGCCACGATTGACGTGCATGATCCGGCGGCATTGGCGCTGATCAGTGATCGCGATTCACAGGCCGTAGCGGGCGGGGCGATGGCGCTTGTGAGCGCGGGTTCTGCCGTGGGTGTTCAGTCGGTTGTGTTGCCCACCCCGCTCGGCAACCGCATCGTCGATTCATTGGCGGTGATCGATACAAGCGATCCGGCGGTGAATGACGCATTGGTGCGGCGCTATGAATTGGGCGGTGCGCCCGTTGATGTGGCCGTAGCGCGCGGGCTGGCGTTTGTCATCACGGCCAAGGGGCTGGAAGTGGTCCGCTACGCGCAGACCGACACGGCGGGCATCCCACCCGTCATCACGGTTGATCCCCCAACCGATCTCGATGCCGCATTGCCTGGCATCCAATATCATGAAGGCGAACGCATCAGCTTCGCCCCGCGCGTTTCTGATGATAGCGGTGTGCGGCAGGTGGAAATGCTGATCAATGGCGTCGTTGTGTCCACCGATGTCAGCTATCCCTATGGCTTGACGGCCATGCTGCCGACCATCGCGGAAAATGGTGGCAATGCGACTGTGCAGATCAGCTTCCGAGCGATTGATACGGGCGGCAATGTCGCCGTCGATCCGGGCTTTTCGATCACGCTGGTGGAAGACACGACGCCATTCACCATCGTTTCAACGACACCGGTCGATGAAGGCGCGTTGGCGGCTGCCCGCGAATCCCTGATTGTCGTGCTGTCCAAGCCGGTTGATCCCAACACGGTGACAGTCGAGAATTTCGCGGTAACCGATAGCGGCGGGCGTGTGGTTCAGCCGGATAGCATTGAGCTGCGCAATGGTGGCGCGACCGTGAAGCTCAACTTTGCCGGACTGAATGACGCGCACTACGCCTTCCTGATCAACGCCCCTGCCATCAAGGATCTCGCCGGGCATGTTCTGGGGGCCACGCCGGTTGAGATCGACTTTACCGGATCTGCCTATACCAATATCTGGGTCGGCGGCGGGACTGGAGATTGGTTCGATGCAGCCAATTGGAGCGCGACCAATGTGCCTTCGGCAACCGATGATGTGTACATCAGCCTGCCAAACGGCGCGAACATCGCCACCGCTGGCCCGCGCATCATTGTCGATACGCTGACAACGGCGGGGGCAGGAACGCTCGCCATTGGCAATAATGGCCTGACGGCGAGCAGCGTCGTGAATGATGGCGGGCTGACCATCAATGGCGGCAATGTTGCGCCCGGCGGCGGGCTGAGCACCGGGCTGCTCGACAATAGCGGCACCTTCACCGTCGCGGCGGGCGGCGATGCGCGGGCGCTCGGCAGCCTCGTCAACAGTGGCAATATCGTGATTGCGCCCTACGGAATCCTGACGTCCGAAGGGAATATCGACAATAGCGGCACGATCACGCTCACCAAGCCTGCCGATGTCGGCTTCGGCTTCCTTTCCAATCCGATCCTTTCGGTCAAGGGCACCGATGTCCAACTGACAGGCGGAGGCACGATTGCGCTCCAGCAGGATGAAAACAGCGGTACCAGCCTGGCGCAGGTGCAGGGTATCCGGGCGATTCCGCCTGAATTTGGAGACAATGTCGTCCTCTCCCAGGGCGCTGTCACTGTGCTGCGCAATGTGGACAACCACATTACTGGCGCTGGCCGCTTTGTGGGAGAGATGACGATCATCAATGAGGCGGGCGGCGAGATCAGGGCAGGCGGGGTCGGAGGCAGCCTGACCAGCCCGACCGATGATTTCCGCTACACGCTGGCGTTTGAAATGCACGATTTCAGCTTCGCGCCCAGCTTCTCGACGATTATCTTCGGCCATATGGTCAATCATGGCCTCATCCATGCAGCGGATGACGCGCAGATCCGCTTCAAGGGTGTCATTGTCGACAATACGGGCGGCACGATCATTGCGGATGGCCAATATTCGGTGATCGATCTGGCTGCCGGCGCGGTCATTTCGGGGGGCACTATCTCAGCGGGAACCAATGGCGGCATTTACGCCGAATCAGGTTCGTTGCTGAAAGACATTCACATCATTTCAACCGGTGTAACCGGCACGTCCGGGTCCAGCAATCCGCGCGACTACGGCCTTTATGGCGATGTGCGCCTGCAAGGGGCGGTGGTGCTGGATGGAACTCTCAACCCGGTCAGCGGCACTGTGCTGACCCTGCTCGGCGGCACTTTCACCAATCATGGCATCGCCTTTGCAACAGCAGACAGCGTCATCAACGTGGCGGGCGAACAGACGCTGAATGGCGGTGGCAGTCTCTTCCTGTTCAGTGTTCCGGGCCAGCAAGGGATGTTGCAGGCTCCACTGCGCAATGAGGTCGATCCCGATACGGATGCGCCGCTGCCAGCACTCCATCTGGTCAATATGGATAACCAGATCAGGGGCTCCGGCATCATTGGCGGACTCACCATTGCCAGCGGCACCGTGGCCGATCAGAGCGGCACTGGAGTGGGCGGTCGCGCAGTCGAACGCTTCGTGATCGAAAACCGGGCGGGCGGGCTCGTCATTTCGACCGAAACGGACATTGCGCTGACGGTAGACGGTGTCACCATCCAGAATGACGGGCGGGTGGGCTCCTTCTTTGACAGCAGGATGGAACTGCTCAACACGGTCATCGCGCAATCGGCCATTGGCCAGATTGAGGCGAATTCCGGCGTGTTGCGGATGCGCAGCGTGGACGCTCAGACGCCCATTGACCCGGCAGACCCCAGCTATTTCGCGCCCACGTCCGTAACTGGCGGCATCGTGAATGTGCTGGGTGGTGCCACGCTGGAAACGGTTGGCAATATCCATATGTCCGGCGTTTCTCTCTACAATTTCGAGCAGGGCACCATCACCATCAAGCCGCTTGGCCTCTCTGCCGATGATCCTTATGCTGCCTCTGGCGCGCTCTATTTCGGCGGCGGCACGCTGATCAACAGCGGCACGATTACGGTGCAGGCCGGGGCCGATCCGAGCGGAACGACCGGCCTGGATGCGCGCTTCATCCTCGACGTGGCGAATGACGGCGATACGGTGTTCCTGCTCAACAATGTGGAGAAGGGGCACCTCATCCTTGCCTCCAGCAATCCGCTGGGCACCGCGCATATCGGCACCAACGGCCACATTGCCGTTCTGGAGAATGAAACCAACATCATCTCCGGCACAGGTGTGATCGATGCGGAGGTGCAACTCAACATTCGAAACGCTGGCGAGCTTGTCATCAATGCAGGCGATGATCTGACCAACAACGCCTCCTTTACCAACAATGATGGCCTGATTGCGGTGCGCGCGGGAACAACGATTGATGACAGCCTGATCTTCAACAACCGGTTCGACAATTTCGGGATCGTGTCGGACGATGGGGCGGGCGCGCTGATCTTCAACAGCGACGTGATCAATTTCGGCAGTTTCGCCAGCCATGATGGGGCAGGTGATTTCAGCTTCAATGCGCGGCTGGAGAATAATGAGACGGTGCGCGTGGAAAATGGCGGCCTGATCCACTTCAATGGTCAGGCGACCGGGACCGGCAGCTACGACATTGGCGCGGGCGGCGGCACACTGGATATCAACAGCCTGTTTGACGGACTGATTGACGCCTCGGGTGGCGATGGGGTGATCCAGATCGACGATCTGCTCAACTTCCACGGGTCGATCACCGGCTTTGGCAGCGGTGACAGCGTCAAGATGGATGCCATCGACTTTGCCAGTGCTGTCATCTCGCAGGACTCGGTGGTGGGTCAGGCGCGCATGGTGACGATCAGCGATGGCACCGACTCGGTAACGCTGCAATTTGATGCCGCCATGGCGTCTCCGCTGACATTGCAGCTCGATCCGCTCGACGGGGCGGGCACGGTGCTGGCGATCTGACCATGGCGCAGTGGGGGAAAACGTGGCTCCGGTGCGCCGGGCTTTGGGGAGCGTGTCTTTTGCCGGGCATAGCACTGGCGCAAGGCGTTGGCCTGCCAGCGCCGACCGGACGGCCTATGCTGGTGCAAGCAGAGACTGATCCGCTGGTAGGGCTGGCGCGTGCCGCTATGCCTTGGGCCGAGTTCAGGCCGCTGATCCAGTCCGTCATCGCCCGCAATCCCGCTGTGGGCGAGCGGACGGCGGATGCCGCTGAGGCGCTCGCCTATCGTCGGGAAGCGAAGTCTGCGCTATTCCCGACAGTTGATCTCGTCTTTGCATCAAACCGCGCTCTGGCCCGGAATTTCTCCAATGATCCTGACAATGTGGTGGAGCGATCGCGGGGGAAGGGCCGGGTGGACGCCAATGCCAGCGCGCAACTGCTGCTGTTCGATTTTGGCGCGACACGGCGACGCATTGATGCCGCAACCGCGCGGATAGAGGGCAGCAATGCCGATCTCGATCGCGCGCGGGAGGCTGTCGCGCTGCGTGCTATCGGGGCCTGGTATGACCGTTTCGCCACCAGCGAAATGGTGAGCCTGGCGCGGAGTCATTTGGCGCAACTGGAAGGTCTGCGCCCGGCAGTGGATATGCGGATCAGGCAAGGCGTTTCCGCGCCAATTGAGCGGTCTCGGCTGACGGCCATCATTGCCTCGGCCCGCGCCACACTGGCGGGTTTTGAGCGGCAGCGCGCCAATGCCGAAGCACGCTATGGCGAATTGTTCGGAGAGGAAGCGGCGGCCCCGATGGTGCGATTGCCTGCGCCAGAGCAGGGAGTACAGAGCCGCGATCTGATCGTGCATATGGCCTCCACATCGCCGTTGGTGGTTGCGGCAGAAGCCGAAGCGCGCGCAGCCCGCGCCGAAGCCCAAGCCTCTCGGTCGCAACGCCTGCCTTCGGTCAGCCTTGGGGTTGATGCCGGGCGGTTCGGCCTGTTTGAGCAGGGGCGGACAGATTACGACGTCCGCGCCCGCGTGACGGTGCGCCAGTCTTTGTTCGGCCCCGGTGCCGCGCGGAGCGATCAGGCCAAGGCGCGAGCGGATTCAGCCCTTTACCGCGCGGATTCAGTGCGGGCCGAGGCGGCGCGCGAAGCCGCGATTGCATGGTCAGACGTGCAGGCGCTCGATCAATTGCTCGCCGCGCGCGAGGCCGATTATCTCGCCAGCCGCCAGTTGCGCGATGCAGAAACCGAGCGATTTCGCCTCTATCGCGGCACATTGTTCGATGTGATCGACACGCAAGAGCGCGCTTATGCAGGTGCTGCTGCCTATCTTCAGGTGATGAGCGAATTGGATACCGCCCGCTATGTCGTGCTGGCGCGTTCGGGGCAGTTGCTAACCAGTCTGGGGCTGGAAAAGGCATGGGGAGGGCAAATCCGATGAGCGGGGGCGACACTGTGGAGGTGCGCCCGCCGCGCCTCGCCGAATGGCTGACCGCGCCCCTGCGCGCCAATCGTGCCATCTACGTGAAGGTGGCTGTGGCAGCCGTGATGATCAACCTGTTCGCGCTGGTCAGTTCGCTCTTCTCAATGACGGTCTACAACCGGATTATCCCCAATAACGCGACGGAATCGCTGATCGCGCTTTCGGTCGGGCTGGGCATCATTCTTATCTTTGATTTCGTGCTGAAAATCCTGCGCGCCTATTTTATCGATATGGCGGGGGCCGATGTGGATCATGCCATGGGTGAGCGGGTGTTCGACCAATTGCTCGCCATACGGCTGGATCGCAAGCGCGGCACGACTGGCGGTTTGGCATCCACGATGCGCGAACTGGAGACGCTGAGGGACTTTTTTGCGTCTGCCACCGTCACAGCGCTGGTCGATGGGCCGTTTATCCTCATCACGCTGATCGTCATCCTGCTCATTGGCGGCTGGCTCATCCTTGTGCCTCTGGTGATGATCCCAATTGTGCTGATCGCGGCTTGGTTCACGCATCCGATGCTGGAGCGTATGTCTGGCAAGGGTATGGCCGAAGCGATGCTCAAGCAATCGGTTCTGGTCGAAGCAATTGGCGGGCTTGAGACGATCAAGAGCGTCAACGCCGCGCCGCTGCTGCGCCGCCGCTGGATGATTGCAGTGCAGGCGCACACACGCACGTCTCTGCTTCAGCGGCTGATTTCCACGATCACGCTCACCATCGCGACAAGCGGACAACAGATCGCTTATGCCGCCGTTGTCGTGCTGGGCGTCTTCCTGATCGGCTCCGGCCATCTCAGCATGGGCGGGCTGATCGCCTGTTCAATCCTCACAGGCCGCGCACTTGCACCGCTCTCGCAGATTGCCAGCCTGCTGTCCCGCCTGTCTGCCACCGCAACCGCCTATCGCCAGATAGACGGGTTGATGCGCACGCCGGTGGAAGGCCCTGACGGTGTTCGACTCACTCCGGCGCGGCTTGAAGGGCGGGTGGAGTTCCGGGGCGTATCCTTCGCTTATCCCGGAGCCGCGCAAAAGGCCTTGAACGAGATCAGCTTTGCGATCCGGCCCGGAGAGAAGGTCGCGCTGCTCGGGCGGGTTGGTTCGGGCAAATCGACCATCGCCCGCATGATCCTGGGGCTTTATCCGCCGGAAGAAGGCGTGGTGCTGATCGACGGCGCCGAAGTCCGCCAGCTCGATCCAGAGGCGATGCGCCAGCATATTGGCGCTGTGTTGCAGGATAGCGTGCTGCTCTCCGGCACGGTGCGTGACAATATCCGGCTGGATCGGGAGTGTGTCGACGATGAAGAGCTGCTGCGCGCGGCAACGCTCTCAGGCACGCATGAGTTTGTGGGGCGGCTGGCCAATGGCTATGATCTGCACTTGGCAGACCGGGGCGAAAGCCTGTCTGGTGGCCAGCGCCAATCCATCGCCGTGGCGCGCGCGCTGGCCGGGCGGCCCTCGCTTCTGCTCCTTGATGAGCCTTCCAGCGCGATGGACAATCAGACGGAACAGGCGCTGATCCAGAGATTGAGCGACGAAATGCAGGATCGCACTGTGCTGCTGGTGACGCACCGGATGCCGTTGCTGCGGCTGGTGGACCGGATCATCCTGCTCGATGCCGGGCGGATCGTGGCCGATGGCCCCCGCGATGCCGTGCTGGGGCAGCTTCAAGGCGGGAGTGCGGTGCATGGCTGATCAGTTCACGCAGGCCGATGCGCTAGAACGCCGGTTGAGACCACGTCTCATGTCTGGCCTGATCCTGTGGGTGATCCTTGGCTTTTTCACCATCGCCCTGATCTGGGCGGCACTGGCTGAGGTTGATAAATCTGTGCAGGCGCAGGGCAAGGTCATCCCCAGCGCGCAGGTGCAGACCGTTTCCAATCTGGAAGGCGGAATCGTCGAGGAAATTCTGGTCAAAACTGGGCAGTTGGTGGCCGAAGGAGAGCCGCTGGTGCGTCTGAGCCCCACCATCAGCGAGGCGGAGCTGGGCAGCGGTTCCGCGACGATCAACGCGCTGTCGGCCAAGGTTTCCCGCTTGCAGGCTGAAATTGGCGGGCAGGGGGGAGGGGCCATGCTCCCTGCGGCGGAAAGGGCGCTCTATCAGGCGCGGCAGAGCGAATTGTCCGGGCTGATCAATGCGGGCAGGGCGCGGATTGCGGCCGCGAGCCGCGCCGTGAGCGAAGCCGAAGCGATGCTGCAATCGCGCCGGGCGCAAGCCACGTCGGCGGCGGCGGAAGTCTCTGCATTAAGACCGCTGGTAGAAAACGGCATCGAACCGCGCCTTTCACTGACCCTCGCACAAGGCCGGGCCAATGCGGCCGCAAGCGAGGTTTCAGCCGCAGCCGCAACGGTCGCGCGCGCATCCGCCAATGTGGCAGAGGCTCGCGCGGCGTTGGTGCAGCAAAGTGGTGACTGGCGCTCCAATGCGGCGAGCGAACTCACGACATCACAAGCCGAACTGAGTGCGCGCCGCAGTGTCATGCCGGCCTTGGCGGACAAGGTGCGCCGCACACAGGTGACCGCGCCAATGGCCGGGCGTGTCAATCGCGTTTTTGTGGCGACGGCGGGCGGATCGGTTCCGGCTGGCAGCCCGCTGGTTGAAGTCGTGCCGGTGCAGGATGGTTTGATCGTTGAAGTTGCCGTGCAACCTCAGGACATCGCATCTGTGCATTATGATCAGCCGACACAGGTCAGCGTCACAGCTTATGACACGGCGCTTTATGGCCGACTGTCCGGTCGCGTGATTGCGATTTCGCCCGATGCCATTGCCAATGAACGCACGGGCGAAAGCCATTATCTTGTGCGGATCGCCGTGGATCGCAAAACGTTGCGTGACCAGGCTGGCAAACCGCTGGCAATTGGTCCGGGCATGACGGTCGAAGCGAGCCTGATCGGCAAGAAGCAGTCGGTCCTGTCGTATCTGATGAGCCCGCTGAGCAAGGTGACGAACGCCGCATTCCGGGAATAGGCGGAGCATGGGGCGGAATGCCCAGATCAATCTCTAAGTCTGATAATATACATTATGTAAAATAGTGCTATGTGAGGTGCGCGGGATGCTTGGCTCCTGTGTGCCCCC
>CALMZE010000094.1 GCA_937870585.1 uncultured Sphingomonadales bacterium
CTCCAGCATGGCATATTCCTTGCCGGTCAGGTGGACGCGGCTGCCATCGACTTCCACGGTCTTGGCATCAAGGTTGACCGACAGCTTGCCGGTGCGGATCACGGATTGCGAATGGCCCTTTGAGCGGCGGACCACCGCATGAATGCGGGCAACCAGTTCTTCGCGGTGGAAGGGCTTGGTCACATAATCATCGGCACCAATGCCGAAGGAGCGAATTTTGCTGTCCATTTCCGAGATGCCGGAGAGGATCAGGACCGGCGTCTGCACTTTGGCGACGCGCAACTTCTTCAGAACGTCAAAGCCGTTCATATCGGGTAGGTTCAGGTCGAGCAGGATGATGTCATAATCATACAGCTTGCCCAGATCGAGGCCTTCCTCGCCCAGGTCGGTCGAATAGACGTTGAAGCCTTCATTATTCAGCATCAACTCGATGGCCTTGGCCGTCGCGGGTTCATCTTCGATCAGCAATACGCGCATGGACACGCCCCTATGTCTGTTTCCCTGTGGACATATCGACCACGTCGATCGCCCACCTGCCTCATTAACCAAACAACATCTGAACTGAAAAGGTTAATTTCATGTTAATCGAGGATTCACCGCGAGTCGCGGGGTATCGCGATGCGCCAGATGTGCTGCGGGCAGGGCGCAATGAGCAAGGGCGATCTGCAAGGCGCATACCCGAAAGTGGCCGAATTGGTGCGGTTTCGGCGGGAATGAGACTCCGGAACGGCTCTACTTCTTTGCATTCAGGAGCGCGTTGGGGTCCACCTTGGATAACAGCCCGGTCTGGGTCGAATTGAGGCTAAGGTTAAAATTTGTCGGGGTGTAGCTACGATCAAGAGCGCCGCCCGTCGCCTCATCCAACTGCGCGTCATCCAGTTTGGTGACGCCTTTCTGCTCAGCTTTGTCAGTCATGCCTTGACTCCGTTGCAGGCCGAAAGAGCTCGATTCCCGGCCTTCTTGCTTCGTTTGGCACGGTTTGGGCGCAAGGTCCGTGATCAAGATCATAAATCGCCATGCCGTCCGGCCGAGCCATTGTCGTTGAAACGCGGTTGACTCGCTTCTGACAGGCCTTAGGCTGGTTACTGCACAACAAGCCGGTCGCAAAGATTTGATTTCAGGGTGTTTTTGCATCGCGCGCCACGTCGGTCCCGATGCGTTCCAGAGGTCGAGGGACGGCAAACTTTGAACAAGCCGGTCCTTTTCAGAGGAGATCGACATGGCCATGTTCCGCCGTCTGTTGGTGCTGGTGATTGCGTTTGTCGCGTCACAATCCGCTGCCTTCGCGCAGGAATTCCGCATTCAGAACATCTGGAAGCCTGATCTGCAGGTCCATGTGGAGCAAGGCACGCCTGAAGCATCTGCGGCCCCGCTGGTTTGGCACAGCGCGCGCTGGACGTTCGAAAAGGTGGATGGCGACACGAGCTACCGCATCCGTAATGTGTGGAAAGGCACCTATCTCAATGTAGAGGGTGGCAAGCTGAATGTAGGTGCGATCCAGCCAGGCTGGCTCAGCGCGCGCTGGCGGCTTGACCCGGCGCATGGCGGCTTCCGCATTGTCAATGTCTGGACCAATGTGGCGCTTAACGTTGAAAAGGGCTCCCTTGCCGCGAGCGTCGCGCAGCCCGGCTGGTTGAGCGCGGCGTGGAAGCTGGACCCCAATGTCAATGGCGGCAATAATGCGACGGCGGTGATCCACAATGGTCGGTTGACCATCGAAAAGGCAGCGATCCAGCCTGCCGAGATCGCTGCATCGAGCCCGACATCGTCCGCTGATGATTATGACTGCAACAAATTGACGGCGGAAGACCAGCAGAAGTGCTGGGACGCCAACGTGGGCCAGCCGACGCGTGACTTTTTTACCAAGACGATTCCCGCCCCGTTCCAGTCGGGCGGCGTGGTCGCCAAGGCCTTTGGAGATGACCCGCAAAAATACCAGGTGAAGATCGACTTCTGCCACCCGTCGCTCTCCGACACGGAGACGACAAGCAACATCACGGTCGAATTCTGGACCACTGAGGGTTATGTCGACAAGAAGACCATCGCTGGAAACGTCTCGGACTGCGGCGTCTTTTCCAAGGGCGAACTGAGCTTCGATCAGATGACCGGCTACAACATCAACCAGATCCAGATCAAAACCGATGGCGGGGATGGCATGTTTGTGGATCAGGTGCGGCTCTACAAGGGCAATGCCACTGTGATCTGGGAAGGCCGGGATGGCGGCAATGGATGGTGTCTCTCCACTGAACCAAATGACCATATCGGCGGGTGGGAGAATAATGTCGCTGGCGCGTGCCAAAGCACATTGGTGTTCAAGGCCGCCCAATGATGCGGCGCTGGATCACCCCCGCCATTGCGTTGATCGCGACCGCCGCGCCCGCTTTGTCCAAGGAGGAGGAGTTCATCCAGACCTCGCGGATTGAAAATGGCTGGCAAACAGGTCAGGCAATCAACGTGGAGACAGGGGCGATTCAAAGCAGTCCGGCAGCTGCGGGTTGGCTGAGTGCGCAATGGGAATTGTTGCCGTCCGAAGTCACCTATTTTGATGCCGCACTGGCGCTGCGGATGCGCACGATCCGCAATGCTTGGACCAAGGAATATCTGAACTACGTGCCAGACAAATATAAGGCGCTGGCACAGCCCGGATTCTATATGGGCAAATCGGATGCCGGGGCTGTCTGGTATATCGATCCTGTGCCCGGATATCCCGGCTATTATCGCATCGAATCCATCTCGAAAGGCAATTTCCTGCATGTCGAACATGGCAAGCTGGAAGTCGGCCCGATCCAGCCCGGTTGGCAAAGCGCCTGGTGGAAGCTGCCAAACTATACCCCCTTCGACTATGCCACGCCGCGCAAGATCGCCAACCAGAAGGCGCTCGCTGAATTTGACAGAGATGCCGCACTGGAGGAGGCACAGCGCCAGATCAAAGCCGCCGAATTGCAAGAGCAGATGCGGCGCAGGCAGGCCCAAGCTCAGGCCGACGCCCGCAGGGCAGAGGATGAGCAATATGCCGCGATCGAAGCGGCCAAGGCAAATCAGGATGAGTCGTTGCCTTTGGCTGCGCCGAATGGACGGGGACTATCCAACTTGACTGGCAATGGGTCGGGCACCACGCGCTGGGTGACGGCCGCGCCAAACAGGCCCATCACCAATTATGATGTCGATATCGATTTCTGCCATTCCAGCCTGACCGACACCGATACATCCGATACGCTGACTGTTGAGTTTATCGGTGCTGATGGGTCTGCTGGCACAAAGACTGTGCAAGGCTCCGGCGCATGCTCGGTGTTCGGGGCTGCTGTGTCCACCGGGCTTCATGTGACGCTCGACACCTATCTGGATGTCAGCTCGGTCAAGATATCAACGAACGGTAGCAATGCATTCTTCATCGATCAGGTACATCTCTATCGCAATGGCACGAAGATCGTGTGGGATGGCCGCACCGATGGCGGCGGCTGGTGCCTTTCTCTGGATCCCAACGATTATCAGGGCGGCTGGCAGGCTGTCGTGGCAAGCTGCAGCGCCAGTTACACGTTCAGTTCGCGGGTGAATTAGACGCGAATATAGCGGAAATACCAGACTTCATGCCCGTAAACCGTGCGCGCCTTGCGCTCATAGCGCGTTTCGGGCCAGTCATCGGGGCGGATGAGGAAGTCTTGCGGGCTTGAAACCTGCCAGTCAAAGTCGCGCCGCCGGTCCATCTGCATCAGCGCCCAGCGGACATAGATGGGGTGATCGGTGCCGAAGCGGAATTCGCCGCCGGGCTTCAATTTGGCGGAGATCAGATCGAGCGGGCCGGGGTTCATCATGCGACGCTTGGCGTGGCGGAATTTGGGCCAGGGATCGGGGTGGAGCAGATAGAGCTGGTCAAGCGA
>CALMZE010000095.1 GCA_937870585.1 uncultured Sphingomonadales bacterium
TCATGAAGGAACGAGACTCTACCTCTGACTGGTAACAATCTGGGGAGCACGTCACTCCGTATTGGGCAAACCGCCCCATTCTGTCGTATAGAGGTCATTCTGCGCAAAGCACTTTTTTGGCCCCCATATTTTGAGTGGATGGTGAGTGAATGCGTGCCCGTTTTTGATTTCGGTGTCTGGTCGGAGATTAAGGTAATACTGCCGGTGTTGTCCTTTTGACAGGAACCGTCGTTGATACCACTCCGGCACGTAGTGGTTGTGGCGGTATTCGTCTACCATCTAGACTGTCATTAGGTCGGCACAAATCAACATCGGCGCCTCTAGTGAGGCAAATCAGTTGAAACCGCAATAAGATTGACCGGCCTTTCGTTGATTTCCATCCATATTGTTGTGGATGCGATCCAACCGGAAGTCTGCTTAGGCCCAGAATCTGACAGTCCGCACCCCCCGCCAGTCCTTACTCTTATACCACATCCCAAGCTTCCCAAAACCAGCCACCCATTCAAGCCCGCAACTCCAAGCCCCCCCCTGTCACGCAGCTTTCACATTCCGCTCCTATCGCCCCGCTTTCGCGCCAGGAGTTTGAATGTGACCGATCCGCTCTCAAAGCTGACCTATTTTGAACGGATGCAGCTGGAGATTGAAGACAGCTTTGATGAGGAGCTTGAGCTTGAGATTGAGGATTCGCGCCTCGAAGCTTTGGCGGCGCTTATGGAAGGCGATCCCTTTGACGGCGAAGAGCGGCCGGAGCGGTTGGACAGGCGGGTCTATTTCAGGGAGTTGTTCAGGCTTCAGCATGAACTCATCCGCCTGCAGGATTGGGTTCAGCATCATGGGCTGAAGGTGGTTGTGCTGTGCGAAGGGCGCGACGCAGCGGGCAAGGGCGGCGTGATCAAGCGCATCACCCAGCGCCTCAATCCGCGTGTGTGCCGCGTCGCGGCGCTCCCGGCGCCCAATGAGCGCGAGCGGACCCAGTGGTATTTTCAGCGCTATGCAGCCCATCTGCCCGCAGCGGGCGAGATCGTTCTGTTCGATCGGTCATGGTATAATCGCGCCGGAGTTGAGCGGGTGATGGACTTTTGTTCCGCCGATGAGGTTGAGGAGTTTTTCCGCTCGGTGCCCGATTTTGAGCGGATGCTGGTCCGGTCTGGTATCATCCTGATCAAATACTGGTTTTCGGTGACAGATGCCGAACAGCAATTGCGCTTCCAGATGAGGATCGAAGATCCGCTCAAGCAATGGAAGCTCTCACCCATGGACGTGGAATCGCGTCGGCGTTGGGAAGCCTATACGGTGGCCAAGGAAGCCATGCTGGACCGCACGCATATCGATGAAGCGCCCTGGTGGGTGGTGCGGGCCGATGACAAGCGCAGAGCCCGGCTCAATTGCATTCAACACCTGCTGGACCAGATCCCCTATCAGGATGTTCCCAAGGATCCGGTGGTGCAGCCCGCCCGCGTGCGCAATGCAGACTATCTGCGGCACCCTGTGCCGGATGATATGTATGTTCCGGAACTTTATTGAAGGGCTTTGTCAGCCCTTGCCCAGCCTTTTGGCGAACACATGAGACAGCTCCTCAAACCCGTGCCGTTCGAAGAAGGCATGGGCGCGCAGATTTTCCTTGCCGCTTTCCAGAAACAGCCAGTCCACGCCGCGCGCCTTCACGCGTGCATCCACGGCTTCGAGCAGGGCCGCGCCAATGCCAAGCACGTTGATCAGGATCGACCGCCATATCTTCGAGCACGGCAAATTTGCGGCGCGGCGTCTCTTCCCATGCCACGATGGCGATCCCGGCTAGCGTGCCATCCGCCAAGCGCGCGGTCAGCAGATCGCGGTCTTCGCCCAGATCCAGAAAATCGGCTTCATAGCGGGCGGCAAGATCTGGCACCCAGGTCTTGCCGTCATCGCTCAGACCAGTCTGGATTTCGCCATGGCTGATATAGGGGGCGTGCAGGCCGATGATCCGCCCGGCAAAGGCGGCGGCTTCGCGCGCGGTGGCTTCGGACTTGTCCCAGTCCAGACGAAGAGTGGAAGCGATACGCGTCATACTGGCTTGCTGTCCTCGGCGCTGTAGCGCGCAATGATGGGGTCTGTGAGCGCGCGCACCTGCGACAGATCGGCGCATTTGTCGAGCCAGCCCATCACTTCTTCGCACGCCTCTTCCTTGGGTTTGCGGGTCAGCCAGCGCCAGCACTCTGACGCCGTGTCCCGGCAGGCCGTCCATCCGCGCGCGAAGACGCCGCCCCATCCGATCCTGTCTCGCCGCAAGGTGTGGGCGACGGCTTCATAAAAGGCCGAGCGACGGCTGGCTTCGGGGAGGCCGCTTTCGAAAATCAGGCACCCGGCATCGAAAATGTTGCGGACATCATCGGTGTAATTGGCGCGGATCTGGTCCCATGTTGCGCGGAAATAGGGTTCTTCCAGAAGCTCGTAGAACCAAGCCACCCAGCTGGCGAAGACGCCGTGATCGACGATTTCCTTCTTGCGGAAGTTGGAGGCGACTTCGAACAGGTTGAGGCATTGGAAATAGAATTGCTCGGCCAGTTCGGCGGCATTCTCGTTTTTATCGGACCAGGTGTCCGCACGGCCATCCCATTGCCGCGCAGGTTTCATGTCCAGAAATTTTTCGGCCTGATAGCGGAAGATCTCGCTCGAAGTGGTCTCAAGGTCGAGATAGGCGCTGGATTTCTCCACGCGCGATTCACGCCGGTTGGTTGCATGGGTGTAAAAGAGTGCAAGCAGGGAGACGGTCAGGGCGAGGCCCGCGATCAGATTATTGCCCGGTTGCTCTGTCATCGCCTTGGTGAAGGCGGCAAACCCGTCGCTCATTTTCGTCCCCCTAGCTAAAATGCCCGCCCTTGGTTACATGGGCCGCCACGAATCGAAATGGAAGATGGTGGCACATGGATATCCGGCTTGGCCTGACTTTTGACGACGTTCTGCTGCAACCGGCAGAATCGGAGGTGCTGCCGAGCCAGGCCAACACCCAGACGCGGCTGACGCGTGATATTACGCTCAACATCCCGATCCTCTCTTCCGCCATGGATACTGTGACCGAAGCCGATATGGCGATTGTCATGGCGCAGCTGGGCGGGCTGGGCGTGCTCCACCGCAATCTTTCGGTGGAAGAACAATGTGCCGCCGTCCGTCAGGTCAAGCGGTTTGAAAGCGGGATGGTCGTCAACCCGATCACGATCGAGCCGACCGCGACGCTGGCTGAAGCGCAGGCGATCATGGCGGCGAACCGCATTTCTGGCATTCCGGTTGTGGAAAAGGGCGGCAAGCTGGCGGGCATCCTCACCAACCGCGATGTGCGCTTTGCCGAAAACCCCAATCAGCGCGTGTCTGAACTGATGACGCACGAAAATCTGGCGACGGTGCAGGAAGGCGTGAGTCAGGACGAAGCGCGCCGCCTGCTCCATGCCCGGCGGATCGAAAAGCTGCTGGTGGTCGATGATGCGTTCCACTGCGTCGGTCTGATCACGGTGAAGGACATTGAAAAGGCCGTCACCTACCCGGACGCCACCAAGGACGCAGCGGGTCGCCTGCGCGTTGCGGCGGCAACCACGGTAGGCGATGCCGGGTTCGAACGCACCGAAGCGCTGATTGATGCCGAGTGTGATTTGATCGTGATCGATACCGCGCACGGCCATAGCAAGATGGTTGCTGCCGCTGTGGAGCGCGTTCGCAAACTCTCCAACAACGTCCAGATCGTCGCGGGCAATGTGGCGACGGGCGAAGCGACCAAGGCGCTGGTCGGCGCGGGCGCGGATGGCGTGAAGGTGGGCATCGGGCCGGGCTCGATCTGCACCACGCGCGTTGTGGCGGGCGTCGGCGTGCCGCAGCTGACCGCGATCATGGATGCCGCTGAAGCTGCCGCGAAGAGCGATACGCCCATCATCGCGGATGGTGGCCTGCGCACTTCTGGTGATATTGCCAAGGCGCTGGCCGCGGCCGGGGGCCGGGGGGTGGGGCGGGCGGCCCCCGCCGGCGACCCGCAAGCGGCCCGGGGCGGCGCCGCCCTCCCC
>CALMZE010000096.1 GCA_937870585.1 uncultured Sphingomonadales bacterium
AGTAATGTGTGGAGCTAACCGGTCCTAATAACTCTGATCATGCTTGATGAATCCCGCCATCAATGACAGCCCTGCTGTCTGCGATAGTCGGACGATATCAGCCAGATACGCCTGAAAAACAGCATACAATGCATCGATTAAAACCCGTATCCGCCTGCTTTATTGCTTGGTGGCCATAGCGTCAGTGACCCACTCGATCCCATCTCGAACTCGGCCGTGAAACCTGACAGCGCCGATGGTACTACCGCTCAAGCGTTGGAAGAGTAGGACGTCGCCAGGCATTAAAGCAGACGGATACAGGAAAAACCCATTCACATGTCAGGGCCTTCGGCCCTGCGCTCGAAGGGCCCACAGGGCCCTTTTTGCGTATCGGGGACTGTTCCCCGACAGTTACGCCCCTCCGGGGCACATTGGTGACGCGGGGTGGAGCAGCCCGGTAGCTCGTCAGGCTCATAACCTGAAGGTCGCAGGTTCAAATCCTGCCCCCGCAACCAACAAAAACCCCGCCCACGCGGGGTTTTTTGCGTTCAGCCTCCCGAAACCGCTCTGCAGCCGCGCACTTGCGCCTGCGGGATTGGCCCAATGATGCTGACGGCGGACAGTCAGGAAACACGTCGAAAATTGCTGGCGGTGTCAATCCCACCTCTGCGTCGGGCTGTATGCTGGCCAAGGAAGGGAGCGTCAAATGCTGGGGAATGAACAATAACGGGCAAGTCGGCGATGGCACGACAACACGCCGCGATGCGCCCGTCAGCGTCACCGGCCTCACAAGCGGGGTCAAGGATATTGTCGCAGGCTTTGGGTCGAATTGCGCTGTCACAGATACCGGCAATGTAAAATGCTGGGGCGATCCGCCATTTTTTGATGCCGCCGTTCCGCAGTGGACCCCGGTATCCATTGCCGCCCTCGCGAATGTCACCAAAATCAGCGGCGGCTTTCCGAGCACAACATATTGTGCGCTCACAAGTAGCGGCGGCGTCAAATGCTTTGGATCGGATTTCATGGGCGCTTTAGGCGATGGCGGATCATCGCCGAGCAACAGCTTGCTTGCGGCAGTCGATGTCGTCGGATTGGGATCGGGAGTTGTCGATATTTCCACGGCGCGTGGCGGCACCACGATGCATTCATGTGCTGTCACCAATGCCGGTGATGTGAAATGCTGGGGAGGCAACACGGTCAGTCAACTCGGGACCGGATCGAACTCACCGAGCAACACTTACGCGCCGGTTAGCGCCGAACTATGCCCTGCCATCAATGGCGCTTGCGGCAGCGCGGATGGCGTGGGTGTAACGTCCGCACCATCGTCGAATCTTTGCTCCACGGGCACCGCGACGTCGGTTTCAGGATCAGGCCCTTGGGGCTGGGCGTGCAACGGATCGGGCGGCGGAACCAACGCGTCTTGTTCGGCCCCCCTCAAGATCAACGGAGCGTGCGGTAGCGCGAATGGTGTCGGCACAACCTCTGCACCGTCTTCAGGGCTCTGTTCAGCGGGAACGGCATCGAGTGTGTCTGGATCAGGGCCGTTCTCATGGACGTGTAACGGCGCGAATGGTGGCTCAAATGCTTCGTGCTCTGCACCATTGATGGTGAACGGCGCGTGCGGCAGTTCGCACGGCGGTAGCTTCTATTCCGCGCCGTCGTCGAACCTCTGCACGGCGGGTGCGGCATCGAGCGTATCGGGATCGGGGCCATATTCATGGACCTGTGCCGGATCGAATGGCGGTTCGACTGCCACTTGCTCGGCTGTCCGAAAGGTCGATGGCGTGTGCGGAACGGCGAATGGCGTCGGGAATGAGAATATGCCGACCGCGCTTTGTTCTTCGGGCAATCCGTCGGGTGTCAGCACCGTTGGCACGAGTTGGAACTGGTCGTGTGGCGGGGTTAACGGCGGCACCAACATGAACTGCGCTGCGCCGCGCATCTATCATGGTCTTTGCGGCCCCGCGAATGGCACGAATGTCTATGCGAAACCAAGCTCGGGCCTTTGTGCGGTCGGGAATGCGACCGCCGTCATCGGCGCAGGTCCGTTCGACTGGAATTGCAACGGGATCAATGGCGGCAACAATGTCAGTTGTTCCGCCAATCTCACCGTGAACGGCCAATGCGGTCCGGCGCATGGACAATTTTCGATGTCGGCGCCGACCAGCGGATTATGTTCGGCAGGCACCGCGACCGCCGTCGCGGGAACCGGCCCCTATACATGGTCATGTAATGGCGTGAATGGCGGCACCGCATCAGCCTGCGCATCGCAAGCGATCGTTAATGGCAAGTGCGGCTCATCGAACAATATGCCGACCGCATCGGCTCCCGTTTCGGGTCTCTGTTCGGCGGGAACCGCGAGCGCCGTTGCTGGCATCGGTCCTTGGACATGGAGTTGCAACGGTAGCGGCGGCGGCTCCAAATCGAGTTGCACCGCACCGACACCGCCACCACCTCCATCATTCGGCGGCGCGTGTCCCGGTCCTTGATCGCTCATCGGGGGCGATGCCGGTGGCACACAGATGACGGTCCCCCTAAGCCGTCATAGAAAGAAAAACTTCGGCTGAGAGGTCTTTTCTCCGCGCCGTCCCTTCTTTCGTGTGCCGCCGGCAGCAGGGATAATCTCGCGGCAATCGTCCACGGGTTTTGACCGGACGCGCCGAGGATCGCCGAGGTCGCATCCACTTTTGAGCGCGCATTATCCGTTGAGCTTCGTTTCTAGTGCCCCAATCGCCACCATCAGGTCATCGAATGAGGGTGGCGGTGTCATGAACATTTCCGCCATCGCGGCATAATCATCCGCGAGACGCGCGCGCAGCTCGTCGGTCGGAACGAGGCGGAGCGATCCGATCATCGCCGTGCCGTAGGATGCCTTGTTGTCCGCGAACATCAGGCTCTTGTTGAGCACGACCTTGGCGAGAAGGTCGGGTCGTTCCTTGGCCTCGTCATCAATGCCCTTCGCTGCCAACATCATGGTGTCGTAATAGTGGCGGGACATCTCCGGCAGCAGCTTCGTTCCGTGATGAAGCGCATGAAGGATCGTGACCTTTTCCCAAAAGCTGCGCAGGACGGACAAGGTGGAAACCGGAACCTCCGCATTCGGCAATTCGCCCGGAAACTCCGTAGCGAGATAGGGCGTGATCGTTCTGGCTTCCGAAGGCTCGGTTTCGCCGCGTGCTCCGAATTCGAGCTTGATGCGCGGTTTAATGTAACCGTCAGTCACTGTTCCATAGCTCTGGCCGTAGCTGCGGCCCCATCCGCCAATGCTATACTCAAGCAGCTTGGGATATTCGAACAGGATCGTCTGCGCATCGCGGTCATCGGGATCGATCCGCACTGTCCAGTCTTCGGTCGTGCCGAGCGATGCTTCGATAGCTTTTGCGAGTTCCGGCAGGGCGATGGTCTGCACATAGGATTGCGCCGCTGCCTTGAGCGCCTTGGTGCGGCGCTCGCGTTCCTTGCCGCTGATGCCATCTTCCATTGGCGGTAATGTCTCGCTGACCAACGGCGCATCGCGTCCGATGGTGAGATCGATATCCTCCGAGAAGCGTTCGATAATGCCATAGGCTTTCGATAGCGACGTGCCGCCCTTGAAGGTGAGGTGGTCGCGCAGGACCGGCACTTCCATCAACCGGCGCAGCGTCCAGCAAACCCAGAAATCCTTCTCGATGATGATCGGCGTGACATCGCGCCGCGCCGCCGCCTCATTGATGAAAGCGAGACGATCATCGTCGGCTCTGCGAGCAAACTCATCCATGTCGCACCAAGCCTATCTTGAGCACAGCGTCGCTCATCCAGCCTGGCATGAGCGGCTGGGCCTTTCTGAGAGCCTTCAAATCGCGATCATCAAGCTGCGAGGCGAGGCGATGGATGAGATCGTCGTCGATGTTCGCTTTGCCGACATGCGCGAGCAATTGCAGAACCGCATTGGCATCCTGTGATGCGTCATCGAGTATCGGGGCGCGGGATCGCTTGAGCGCGATCGTGCGGCCCGCCACTTTCTTCACGCGCGTTTGTCCGCTGGTCGCATAGCTGGCTTTTGCAGGCACCTGCGTCGAAATGCCGAGGCGATTGGCGGATTGCGCGCCGGAAGCGGATAGCTTGTCTCCGCTTTGCGTTGCGACAGCCTGAGCGATGCTGTCGGCATCGGGCGTGAGCGCGCCGAGCTTGTCATGCAGCTTGGGGTAATCATAGAGGCCGCGCCCGATGCGCCGAATCTGGCCCGCTTGCACGAGGCGGGTGAGGGCCATGTCGATAGAAGCGCGGGTGCCGAGGTCGAGGAAATCCTTGGGCGTAAACGCCCATCCGCGTCCCTTGCCGCGCACTCGCTTGATGATTTTATCGGCTACGGCGGACATTTTAGCGCCTCCTTCTTGTTAGATAATAACATAGATATTTCTAACAAGCAATTACACCATATTTGCCAGAAAATGCAGTAAATTCAGATAGCATGGCGCGCCGTGGAGTCGTTTGTGCGCGATATGCGCTATATGGGTCGCGAGCGACGGGATCACAACTCCTAACGTGGCCGAGGATCGGCCCGTTAGAGCCGATCCGAGATTGCGTCACATCATCTGATCCAATGCGGCCATCGTTTCGGCCAGCAATCGCTTGAGGGACAGAAGGCTCGCCCCGAGTGACATCTCAGGGCGTTCGGCCATGAGCATCAGCGCTTTCAGGACGGCATTGGACTCCCTCGCCAGCATGACGAGGTGAACGCCGCTGGGGGCATTTTTACCGCTCAGCCAGTTTTTGGCCGTGCGCTGACTAACGCCCGTCCATTGGGTGATAATCTTGGTCCCGTTGCGCGCCGATCCGAATTCGACCTTCAAGGCCGATGCGATCACTTGCGCAAACTCGGCCTCGGTCAGACCAACGCGACCGATTGGAAATGAACTTCCCTTCTTTGGCAACATGTTACCTCTCCTTTGCTGTTAGGATGGCGACAGCAGCCGACAGGAAAGCGACCAATCAACACCAAGGCGTATCAATGGTTATTGAGTGGAGGACAGGAGAAGACGGCCAGTCAGGTGAAAAGCCGCTCAAACGGGCAGCCGAATATGTCCGTATGTCCACCGAACATCAGAAATACTCGACCGATAACCAATCCGCCGAGATCAGAGCCTATGCCGCGCGACGCGGGTTTGAGATCGTCCGCACCTATGCCGACGAGGGGAAGAGCGGCCTTCGCATCGACGGACGCGATTCATTCCAGCAGCTTCTATCCGACATTCAGAGCGGCAACGCCGATTTTGAAGCAATCCTTGTCTATGACGTGAGCCGCTGGGGCCGCTTCCAAGACCCCAATGAAGCATCGCACTATGTGTGGCTGTGCAAGAGCGCGGGCATCTCCATTCATTATTGCGCCGAGCAGGTCGAGAATGACGGATCGATGGGATCGTCCATCGTAACGACCGTCAAGCAGGTGATGGCCGGTGAATATAGCCGCGAGCTGTCGATCAAGGTGTTCAAGGGGCAATGCCGCCTCATCACGCTTGGCTATCGGCAAGGCGGGCCACCGGGATTCGGCTTGCGGCGGATGCTTGTCGATGAGCACGGCAATCAGAAGGGCTTGCTTGATCGCGGTGAGCATAAGAGCATCGCAACGGATCGGGTCGTGCTGGTCGAGGGGCCGGACGAAGAGGTCGCCCTTGTCCGTGAAATCTATCGCCAGTTCGTTGAGGATCAGCGCTCGGAACGGCAGATCGCCGACTGGCTCAACGCACAAGGGATCATGTCGGACCTTGAGCGCCCGTGGTCGCGTGGCGCGGTCCACCAGATTCTCATCAACGAGAAATATGTGGGTCACAATGTCTGGGGCCGCACATCCTTCAAGCTGAAAACCAAGCATGTGCGCAACGATCCATCGGAATGGATCAGGCACGATTCCGCGTTTCCTGCCATCGTGCCACAGCCACTCTTCGATGCCGCGCGGCTCGTCATCGATCAGCGGTCGCAGCGCCTCTCCGATGAAGAGATGCTGGCTTTGCTGGCGGACATTCTCGCGAAGAACGGTTCTCTGTCCGGCCTTATCATCGACGAGTACGAAGACGGTCCGTCGAGCAGCGCCTATCAATCGCGCTTTGGCAGTCTGCTCCGCGCCTATTCCTTGGTCGGATACGTTCCCGACCATGATTACCGCTATCTCGAAATCAATCGGGCGCTGCGGCGGATGCATCCGTCCATCGTGAAGGACGTAATCGAAGGCGTGCGCGCAGCAGGCGGCACGGCGATCCAGAATCTCGAAAACGACACGCTTCTCATCAATGAAGAGATCACCGCATCCATCGTGATTGCTCGGTGTAAGCTCACCCGCGGCGGCAGCCGCCGCTGGAAAATCCGGCTCGACGAGAGCCTTCGCCCCGACATCACCATCTGCGTCAGAATGGACGAAGAGAATATGCACGCACATGACTATTATATTCTGCCGCGCATGACGCTCGCCGAAGGCGTCCTGCGGCTTGCCGATCACAACGGATTGTCGCTCGACGCCTTCCGCTTTGAATCCTTGGACGGCTTCTTCACGCTTGCCGAGCGTGCGCCGTTCCGGAAGGCGGCGTGACGATGGCGCGCCCCGCACAGCGCGTCGAGATGATCCCGATTGACCGGATCACCATCGTCAATCCGCGCCTTCGCAGCAAAAAGATATTCAAGGGCATCGTTGAGAATATCGCCGAGATCGGTCTCAAGCGCCCGATCACCGTAACATCGCGGCAGGGAGCGGATGGCCCGCTCTACGATCTTGTCTGCGGACAAGGGCGGCTCGAAGCATTCCGCGAGTTGGGACAGACCGAGGTGCCAGCCTTGATCGTGTCAGCCGACACCGAAGACTGCATGGTCGCGAGCCTCGTTGAGAATTGCGCGCGCCGTCAGCATCAGGCCGTTGACCTGCTGCAAGACATCGTCGGGATGCGCGAGCGCGGCTATTCCGACAATGAGATCGCCGAGAAGACCGGACTTTCCGCGAATTACGTCTGGAGCGTCGGGAAATTGCTTGCGCGCGGGGAGCGGCGGCTCGTCGCTGCCGTGGAAGCCGGATATCTTCCCATATCCGTCGCGCTGGAAATCTGCGAGGCCGACGATCAGGGCGTGCAGGCGGCGCTTCATAAAGCCTATGAGGACAAGCTCCTGCGCGGTCGCGCGCTCATTGCAGCGCGCCGCTTGGTCGAGGTGCGGAAACGATCAGGCAAAGCCGCAAAGCTCAATCGGCTTGTCGAGAAAGGATCGGCGGCCACGCCTGAGGATTTGGTGAAAGCCTTTCAGGAGGACACCGAGCGCAAGCGTCTGATGATCCGCAAGACCGAGGCGACTCGCAACCGCCTTGTGTTCATCGTCGAAGCATTGAGCCAACTCTCGAATGACGAGAGCTTCATCGCGCTTCTCGAAGATGAAGGCTTGGCATCGATGCCGAACCGGCTCGCGGAGCGCATTCAGAATGTCAGGATCAATCTCCAATGACCGGAAGCCCACGAAACCGGAAGATCAAGCTCGCCTTCGAGACGACGAGCCTGCGCATTCCACTCGGTGACATCGAAATGCTGCGCGCGATGACGCCTGCGATCAAGAAATCCATCAAATATGGACAGATCGAAGCGTCCATCCGCGAGGTCGGTATCATCGAACCGCCGGTCGTGGTCAGGATCAAAGGCAAGGATGATCGCTACCGGCTGCTTGACGGCCATATCCGGATCGAAATTCTGAAAGAGCGCGGCGACAAGGATGTCGTGTGCCTCATCGCCACCGATGACGAGGCGATCACCTACAATAAGCGCATCAGCCGCATGGCCATCGTGCAGGAGCACAAGATGGACACCTCGAAGAACCGTCCATTTGCGGGCTGATGAGGCGACGGCACGGCTTT
>CALMZE010000097.1 GCA_937870585.1 uncultured Sphingomonadales bacterium
CGCCCCTTGGCGCCATAGACGCGCTTGGGGTTTTCGCCGCAGGCCATCTTCAGGCCGTAAGGCGCGCCGGGGAATTTCATGCCCTGTACGGTCGTCGCATAGACATTTTTGAGCGTGACCGAACGGCCGCCGAAGAGGTTGGCAGAGCCGGGCAGGATTTGCAGCGCCGTGACCCCACCATTGGCGAGCGCGCGTGAAAAGCCGGGATCTTGTGGCCAGACGCTGTGTTCCGCCCATACTTCGGGGCGAACGGCGCCCGTCATTTCGTTCCCGTCCTGATGCGCCTCGACACCGGGGGCGGGGTAGTCCCCGAGGTGCGAATGCGCGTCGATGATGCCGGGCGTGATCCATTTGCCCGTGCCGTCTATGGTCTGCGTGCCCGCCGGAAGCGCCATATCGGCGAGACTGCCCGCCAGAGCGGAAATCTTGCCATCCTGAAACAGGATCGCACCCTTTTCGATCCGCCCGCCTTCGCCATCATAGATGGTGACATTGCGGACGAGCGTCGGTGCGCCGGGATAGCGCTTGTACGTCGAGGGGTAGGGATCTTTGCTATTCACCGTGGCTTTGGCCGAAGGTGCGGGCGGCGGCGCATCCTTCTTCTTCGCGATGGCAGGGACGGCGACCAGCGCCGCCGCCGCAAGCAGAGCAGCATGTTTCATCCTAGGTAACCCCGTGCATCCAGCGTTTGAGCAGGGGCGAAATCAGCAGCAGGAGAATGCCGACGCCGATCGAAACCTGCCCGATGGAGGTGAAAATGGTGGTGTAGGTATCAAGGCTGACCTTGAGGTTGGTCACCTGTCCGCCCACCGTTTCGACGCTCGCTTCCTGCGCGATCATGCCAGCCACATATTGCGCGACCGAGATGGAGAGAAACCACACGCCCATCATCATGCCCACAATGCGCGCGATGGAGAGCTTGGTGACCATCGAAAGCCCCACAGGCGAGATGCACAGCTCGGCAATCGAATGGATCAGATACAGGCCTGCCAGCCACACCATGCCAACCTTGAAATCATCACCGACAAATTGTGCGCCGAAAACGAGCAGCAGGAAGCCCGCACCCACACCCATCAGCGCGATGGCGAACTTTACAGGAATGCCGGGTTCCAGCCCACGCTTCGCCAGACCAGACCAGAGCATGGAAAAGATCGGGGCAAAGGCAACGATGAACAAGGCGTTGAAAATCTGGGTTTGCCCGGCGGGCATCACATAGACTGGCATTTCAGCAAGGCCGGAGCGGATCACCAGCAAGCCGATGAACATGGCCAGACCCAATCCGCCAAAACCCAACCCCATCTTGCGCCGCGTCGCGCTATCCTCGCCATAGCCAAAGAACCACCAGCACGCCCAGCCAATGCCGCCAGCGAGTGCGGCAGAAACGAGATAGTAGGTGAAGGGTGCAGAACGGAACATAGAAAAGAGCCCCGCAGTCCAGCCAATTTCCAGTTGCGTGTTGCGCTCTGCAAACAAAGTGAGCGACGAGCCCGCCTGTTCAAACAGCGTCCAGAACACCACGTTGAAAACGATAAGCACCATGGCGGCGACCATCATCTGGAACTCTTTCCGGCTGCCCTTGAACCATGACCAGACGAGGATGGCAGGCACGCCGATCAGGAAGGTGAGGAACAGGATCTTGGCCATGATCGGCAGGCCCATGAAATAGCCGACCATCCCTTCACCTGCTGCCGGTTTCACATAGCTCATCAGATTGGAAAACAGGAACCAGACGAGTGGGATGGCGAGGATTGCCGCACCATAGATCATCAGATCCTTGGTTGAATCCGCTGCTTCAGGCCTGTCGCCAAATCCCTGCAAGCGGCCGCCATCGAACTGGATCAGCATCCACGAACAGGCCATGCCAACGGCTGCCAGCAGGAAGCCCGCCCAGAAGCCCACCGTTGCGGCCAGAATCGGGCAGAAAAATTGCGAAATGAAGGAGCCCAGATTGATGCCCATGTAGAACATGGTGAAACCAGCGTCGCGCCGCCTGTCTCCCTCAGCGTACAGCGTGCCAACAATCGTGGAAATGTTTGGCTTGAAGAAGCCATTGCCAATCGTGACCGCAGAGAGGCCCGCGAGCAGCAGAAAAATGGCGAGCTGCGAGCGTTCCGCGTCGGACTTGAATTCACCTGCGGCAAACTTGCGGGCTTCGCTGCCATCGTTCTTGAGCAGCGAAACGGTCTTGTCCTCATTGCCCTTGACCTGCAATCGCACGCCATCGAGCGTAACGAACTTGTCCTTGCTCTTGGCATCAACGGTGATTTCGACGCGCGTGCCGTCAATCGTTGCAAAGGGTTTGGCCGGAGCACCCGCGCCGCTGAAGCAAAGGGTGAAATAGCCAATCGACATCAGAATCGCGCCGAATTTCACCGAGCGTTTGGAGCCCAGAAAATTGTCCGCGATGAGGCCGCCAACCAACGGCGTCAGATAGACCAGCGCCGTGAAACCGCCATAGACGCCGCCTGTCGTGGTGTCTGAAAACAGGAAATAATTGGCCAGATAAAGAGTGAGGATCGCCCTCATGCCGTAAAAGCCGAAACGTTCCCACATTTCGGTGGTAAACAGGCGCTTCAACTGGGGCGGGTGGCCAAACCATCCCGATCCAGAGCCAGCGACAAGCGCGGTTGAATCGACCGGAGCTGCGCCCGGTTCCGCAGCTGCATCATCATATTGGGCCATGCGACCTCCACCCCTTTTTGTACACGCGGCCCTTTGGCGAGCCAATCCTGCCCGGCAACCTAACGGGCTTTCTTCCAACCTCAAGCAATATTATTGCGCTGCCAGCGCTGCGGCTTCCTGCGCAAGGAAGCGGGTCCGGGCCTTGTCGCTCATGTGCGTGCCGTCAGACAAAATGAAGAACGGAAACTTTTTGTCTACCTTCTGCCAGAAGCGAGCGGCTGCAGCGGGATCAAATCCCGCGCCCTTCATCAGACGGAGGGAATAGCGATCCGCAGCAATTTCGGTCTGACGGATATGCGATGTCTTGCGCCCGACCTTATCAAGCCAATCGGCATGGCCCAGAATATTATGCGCCATCTCATGGCCGACAAAAAAGGCGAGTTCGTCATCATCGGCCACCAGTTTGAAAACCCCTGCATTCACTTCCGCGTAGATGCCATCTGCCCGGCCATTCAGGCGAGGCGTGTCGCGCACGGTCAGGCGGGAGCGGCAGCCGCTGTCAAAGGTCAGATTGATGGTGAGCGGCTTGCCACCGCGCAGCACCTCATAGCGCGCTTGAGCCTTGTCGGTGGCCGCTTCCAGCTGCGATTGCGGTGCATAACTTGCTTTGTCTGGCAGTGTGGTCGGGAACGCCTTGCCATTGACGGCGGCGATCACATCGCCGTGCTGGAAGCCCGCACGGGCAGCCGCACCATCTGGCACAAGATAGGTGATGGTTGGCTGTTCTTGGATCCCGTCCTGCTGCGCAATAGCGGCGCGCTCCCGGCGGTCATATTGCGCCAGAGAAGTGGCCAGAAATCCGCTCCAATAGCTTGTCCGGCCTTCGCGTTGGCACAAGGCAAGGTTGCGAAGAGCCAGCGTGTGTCCCACGCGCGCCACGCGTTCATCCATGTCACGCAGGCTGAGAGGCTCTTGTGCGGCCAAGGGTGTGCAAATGGCTGCGCAAGCGAGAGAGAAGGGAAGGAGGGACCGCATTGCTGCTGGCTAGCGTGGTTCGCCTCAAATTGCCAATGTCTGCTTGGCCCGCTAGGGCAGCGCCATGTTCAACGATCTTACGTCTCCCCAATCGCTGCTCGCCTCGCGCCGCTCTGGCAAGCCGCGCGACCTTGTGGCGCCCGGCCCCGACGCTGCCACTTTGCGCGCCATCCTGACGAGTGCGATGCGCGTGCCCGATCACGGCAAGCTCGCCCCGTGGCGCTTCGTGATTGTGGAGGGCGATCAGCGCGATGCTTTGTCAGACTTGATCATAGCAGCTTATCGCCGGGAGACTCCGGATGCAGGGCGGTTGGAAATCGAGGCGATGGATCAATTCGCGCGTCAGGCCCCAACGCTGATCGTGGTGATTTCCGCGCCTGTGCAAGAGAGTAAAATCCCGCTGTGGGAGCAGGAATTGTCAGCTGGGGCTGCCTGTATGCAATTGCTCAACGCCATTCACGCGCACGGATTTTTCGGTGGCTGGCTGACGGCCTGGCCTGCCTTCAATGACGATGTGCGCCGCGCCTTTTGTGGTGATGGTCAGCGCGTTGCAGGCTTTGTGTTCGCGGGTTCCCTCCAAAAGGCTCAGGATGAACGCCCCCGGCCCGATTTCGACGCGGTTGTCAGCCGATGGAATCCTCCCGTTACACAGGGATGACAACACCGCCGTTTTGCTGTATTAAGATGGCATGACGGTCGACACAGAAAAAGATATTCCGGTCTATCTCCGCTTGCGGGGCATGATTGCGATCATGATCATCGAAGGGCGCTATCGTGAAGGGGAGCAATTGCCTTCAGTGCGCGCCTTTGCCGCTGAGACGCAAACCAACCCGCTGACTGTGGCCAAGGCTTATCAATGCCTTCAGGATGAAGGTCATGTGGCAGTGAGGCGCGGCGTTGGGATGTTCGTAGCGCAAGGCGCGGTGGAGAGGCTGCGCGTGCAAGAGCGCGAAATCTTCCTCACCAAAATCTGGCCCCGGATGCGCGGCATTATCGGTCGGTTGGGAATTTCGATGGACGAACTGTTTGAAACCGAGGATGTCTGAGCGCTGGAATTCCGTCTCATTCCGGTTATAGGCGCAGCATGGTTTTCAAGCGTTTGTTTTCCCGCCCGGCCAAGCCGGCTCCTCGCATCTTGCGCGCGCCTCATGGCCAGCGCTTTTATGCTATCGGAGACATTCATGGGCGGCTGGACCTGTTGGAGCAATTGCTGGGGCAGATTGACTCGGATCATGCTGCGCGGTCGCCTGCTGAACAGCATCTGATTTTGTTGGGAGACCTGATCGATCGCGGCCCTGAATCGCGCCGCGTGATCGAGCGTGTTATGGAATTGGGGCAAACGCGCAGCAATTTTCGATGCCTGGGCGGAAATCACGAGGATTTGTTGCTGCGTACCCTGTCTGGCGATGCGAAATCGGCAGCTGTTTTCCACCGTGTCGGAGGCCGCGAAACGCTGCTCAGCTATGGCGTGACGCAAGAAGACTATGAAAGTTCCGATTATAACGGGCTGTGCGATTTGGCCAAGGTCCATGTTCCAGAAGCACATGCGCATTTCGTGGCCGGGTTGGAGGACTATGTGGCGGCGGGCGATTATCTGTTCGTTCATGCCGGAATCAGCCCCGGCAAGCCTCTCACCGCTCAGTCCTCGGAGGCAATGCGCTGGATTCGTCGCGAGTTCACCGAATGTGATGAGCCGTTCGAAAAAATGGTGATCCACGGCCATACCATCACCGAAGAGGTGGATGAGCGGGTGAATCGTATCGGTATTGATACCGGAGCCTATGCCACCAACCGCCTGACCGCGATCGGTCTGGAAGGAGAGGAGCGCTGGTTTCTCTCGACACTGGATTAAGGGCAGCATAAAGAGGTATCGGATTTAGATTTGGTGCGTGCATCCTGACGCGGACAATCTGCAATTATTGCAATGATGTGCAGTTTTGCGCTATTCACGATCACGCCAATCAAATGCGATAGAGAAAGGAACGCCAGAGATGGACATCAAGCCCGGTTCACGCTGGAAAAGCGCCGTTTGCACTGCCGAACTGGTGGTGGTTCGTCCGCCCTCCGCAGCGGGCTCGCTGGCGTGTGGGGGAGTCGAAGTCTTGCCCCATGGCAGCGAAGCAGCAGGCGGCGATGTTCATCCCGACTTTGCGGAGGGCGTGCTGATCGGCAAGCGCTATGTTGATGAACAGTCTGGGCTGGAAGTGTTGGGGGCAAAGCCGGGCAAGGGCTCGCTGTCGTTCGAAGGCCGCGCAATGACGCTGAAGGATGCAAAGCCCCTTCCGGCTTCAGATTGATTCGCAATGCAGACTCGCTTGCTTCTGGATATTGCCGCTGATGCCTGCCCGGACCGGCTGGCTGTGGGATCGCTTTCGGGCGGGCTCGATTTTCAGGGCCTTCGCGCCCGGGCGGCCATGGTTGCAGCCTGGCTGGATGAAACAAGTGCGCGTCACGCTGTGTTCGTCGGCCTGAATGGATCGGAGCTGCCGGTGCTGCTGTTCGCCGCCGGGATGGCGGGAATGCCGTTCGTTCCTGTCAATTATCGACTGTCGGACGCCGATTTGCGCAAGCTCGTCGCGCGGACCGCCCCGGGTGTAGCGGTTGTTGATGATGACATGCTGGCGCGGATTGGTGAGGTAGAGGGCGTCGAACTGGTTGCGCGGAGCGGCTTTGCCGCGCGTTTCATGGCTGGAGATCCGCCCGATCTGCGCGACATTCCCGAGCATGAGAATGACATTGCCGTTCTGCTCTTTACCAGCGGCACAACCGGTGACCCCAAGGCGGCGGTTCTGCGTCACGCGAACCTGACATCTTATGTGATGTCGACGGTCGAGTTTCTGGGTTCGGACGAAGATGAAGCGGCGCTTGTTTCCGTTCCACCATATCACATTGCGGGAATCTCTGCGATCCTCACGTCAGCCTATGGCGGGCGGCGTATCGTCTATCTGCCCGCTTTTACGCCCGAAGACTGGGTGGAAACCGCCGCGCGTGAACGCATTACGCACGCCATGGTCGTGCCCACCATGCTTGATCGGATTCTGGACGTGATGGCCAAAACCGGAGAGCGTTTGCCTGCGCTGCGGGCACTTTCATATGGTGGTGGACGGATGTCGGAGCCAGTCATCGCGCGGGCTTTGCAGATGTTGCCGCAGGTCGATTTCGTCAACGCCTATGGGCTGACTGAAACCAGTTCCACTATCGCGCTGCTGGGCGCTGAAGATCACCGTCTTGCCATAGCCAGCGATGATCCGGCGGTGCGGCGGCGGCTCGGCTCGGTTGGCCAGCCTTTGCCTTCGATCGAACTCGAAATCCGGCGCGAGGATGGTGCGGTTTGTGCTCCATGCGAATCGGGCGAAATTCATGTGCGCGGCGAGCAGGTCTCCGGCGAATATCTGCACAAAAAGGCCATTGCGGACGACGGCTGGTTCGCCACCAATGATTCAGGCTGGCTGGATGACGGCGGCTATCTGTTCGTGGAAGGGCGACTGGACGATGTAATCGTGCGCGGCGGCGAGAATATCTCGCCCGGTGAAATTGAAGACGTGCTGCGTGGCCTGGATGATGTTGCGGATGTGGCCGTGCTCGGCCTGCCAGACGATCAATGGGGTGAAAAAGTGGCGGCTGTCATCGTTTCCCGTTCGGGCGCGCCGGATGTTGACACCATGGCGGCGCATGTGCGCGGCCTGCTGCGCTCTACGAAGACGCCAGAGTCGTGGTTTTTCCGGGCGGAACTGCCCTATAACGAAACCGGTAAGCTGCTGCGGCGTGTGCTGAAGGCGGAACTGGTTGAATCCGCCTGACAGGGCTAGGGTAGGCGGATGGCTGAAATGTCCGCCGCGCCGTTGATCATCGATCATCTCGATGCAGATCGTTTCTCTGCGCTGGGTGGGGAGGCGGTACTGGTGGTCGATGCGGCGCATTTCGAGCGCTCAATGGTTCCGGTGCAGGCCGTTGTCATTGGCGTGGATGCGGCAGGAGCTTTGCCTGCGGTAGATGCCGGTGATTTTGACCTGCTGCTCACCTCTGCGCCAGAACCGCCTTCGCCTTGGGTCGAGCTGGCGGTCGGTGGTTTTTTGCGTCAGGTAGCGGCTTTGGAACAGGTGGTGCGATCATGGCCGATGGCTGCGACAATCACGTGCCAGACGCTGCGTATCGGTGAATTTCTGCCCTTTGATCAGGCTTTGATGCTCGAATCGCTCGCCTATTCCACATTATTGGGCGGAGCAGAGTTCGCGCGTTGGCGGGAGGCGCGCGCCCATGAATCCGCGCCCGATGGACCGCCTGAAACGTCAGTGCGCTACGAGCGCGACGGCAATGATGTCATTCTGACGCTCGACAGTGCGGAGACCCGCAACGCCATGACGGCAGCAATGCGTGACGCGCTATACGCCAGCCTTGCCAACGTTCTGGATGATCCCACGCGGCCAATGGTGCGGCTGCGCGGGGCCGGTAAGTGCTTTTCGGCAGGAGGTGCCCTGTATGAATTTGGAACGGCGACCGATGGCGCGCAAGCTCATCTGATCCGCACGCTGCATAGCTGCGCGCGCGCCGTTCATGCACTGGGGGATCGTGGGGCCGCGCAGTTGCATGGCGCTTGCATCGGTTCCGGACTGGAAATTCCCGCCGCCGCCGCGCGGGTTGAAGCGCAGCCGGGCAGCTTCTTTCAGTTACCTGAATTGCGCATGGGCCTGATGCCCGGCGCTGGCGGCACGGTCAGTGTGGCGCGCCGGATCGGACGTCATCGCACGCTGTGGATGCTGCTCTCTGCGGCGCGGCTCACGGTGACACAAGCGCTGTCATTTGGTCTGATTGATGCCGTGATGGACGCCCCATGGAGCGAATGAGAGCGGCGTTGGAGCGGGCCGCCGCGCGCTTGGCTCAGGCCTCTGCGCAGTTTGGGAGGCCGATGGCGCTGGATATGGATACTTTCCTGTCCCGCGATGCGCCCGGCGGTTTGGGGGTGCCCGGGCAGGTGTCTGCAAACGGCCATTGCCGGATGGTCCGCACGGCCGATGGCTGGCTGGCGGTCAATCTCGCGCGTGAGGATGATCGTGGGGCCGTTCCGGCATGGCTTGAATGCGCAATCGAGGGAGAGATTTGGAGCATAATCGAAGCCGTGGCCATGACGCGCGGAACGGATGACCTGCTTGAGCGCGCGATATTGCTGCATTTGCCCGTGGCGCAATGGGGAGAGGCAGAGCCGGTTGCTATGCCTCCTGCTGCACGTTGCGGAACCTGCCCTAATCCAGCGGCGCACCATGTGCTTGACCTGTCCGCGCTCTGGGCCGGACCGGCCTGTGGCGGGCTACTGGCCGATCTTGGCATGGCCGTCACAAAGTTTGAGAGCGCGGCGCGTGCCGACCCGACTCCCCGCGCATCGCCGCGCCTTGATGCAAGGCTCAATGGGCGAAAACGCCGAGTCGTCGCTGAACCCGACGCGCAGGCGGTGAAAGATGCACTTGCGCAGGCGTCGATCCTTATCACCAGCGGGCGGCCTCATGCTCTGGCGCGGATGGGGCTTGAGCCTGAGGCGGTTTTCAGCCTCCATCCCCACCTCATATGGGTCGCGATCACGGCGCATGGCTGGACGGGGGACGCGGGGCTGCGCGTGGGCTTTGGCGATGATTGCGCCGTAGCGGGCGGGCTGGTGCGGCAGGAAACGTCCGCACCGCTTTTCATGGGCGATGCGCTGGCTGACCCGTTGACGGGGCTGCTGGCGGCCACACGCGCGATGGAGATGGTGGCGGCCGGGCAAACCGGCTTGCTTGATATGCCGCTCGCGGGCTGCGCTGGGTGGTTTGCGCAAGATGCCGGGCTGCGATGAGGGCTCGCGCTGACCTAATTCTGCGCCGTGTCCGCCCCTTTGGCAGAGCGGAAACCAGCCTTGTCGTCAAAGGTGGGGTGATTGTGGGGCAAGACTCGCTGCCATGGTCAGGTCCGGAGCTTGATGCGGCGGGCGCGCATGTTTTTCCTGGACTGATCGATCATCATGTTCATCTGCTGGCGACCGCTGCGCGACAGCAATCGGTTGATCTGGCCGGGCTTCAGGATGAAGCGGCGATTGTTCGCACGCTCCGTGACTATGTCCGCACGCTGCCACATGGATCTTGGGTGCGTGCGGTCAACTATGATGAGCGCAGCGCGGGCCTGCCCGATGCCGAGTGCTTGAGCCGATGGCTGCCGCTTCACAGGCTGCGCATTCAGGACCGGACCGGCGCACTGTGGATGCTGAACCGTCTGGCTTTGGATGAGGTGGGGGCAGGGCCATTCCCACCGGGTGTCGCTTTTGACGCGGCGGGGAAACCCACCGGGTTGATCTGGCGCGAAGATAGCTGGCTCCGCATGAAGTTGGGGCAGGCCGCGCCCGATCTTGCGGCCCTGTCTCGCCAATGTGCAACATGGGGCGTCACAGGATTTACGGATGCCGGGGCAGACAATGGCGAGGAGGAAGCGCAGGTCTTGTCCGCCGCGCGGGCGTCTGGTGCACTGCTCCAGCACCTGTACCTGATGGGTCATGAAGCGCTGCCCGAAGGTAAACATTATCGTCGTGGTCCATTGAAGCTACTCTATGATGATGCGGATTTGCCTGATCTGGATGCTTATGCCGCGCGAATCCGGTTCGCCCGAACGCAGGGCCGGGCCGTTGCGGCGCATTGTGTGACGGTAGCGGAGCTGGCCTTGTTTTTGGCCGCTCTCGTTGCGGCAGGGGGCGGGCGCTGGGGCGACCGGGTGGAACATGGCGGACTCATACCCGCATCGTACATTCCGGAACTCCGGCGTCACGCGCTGACAGTCGTCACACAACCCGATTTCATCCGAACGCGCGGGGACAGGTATCGGACGGAGGTTGACCCGGCAGGCTGGCCTGACCTGTATCGCTTGGCGAGTCTGGTGAGTGGTGACATTGCCGTTTCGGTCGGCTCGGACGCGCCTTATGGCAGCGTCAACCCATGGGATACGATCCGGTCAGCCACGCGCAGAGAGACGCGGGAGGGATGTGGATTGGGGGCAGGGGAAGCGCTGCCGCCCGCTGATGTGCTCGCGATGTACTGTGGATCGTTTGAGCGACCCTCAGTCGCGCGAGACCTGTCGCTGGGCGATCCGGCTGACTTCGTCCTGCTTGATCCAGATTGGGCTGCTATGGTTCATGACAACAGCTTCAACCCTGTGCGCGGGACGTGGATCGACGGCAAATGCTGTTTCGGAGTCGGGCTATGAGCGAAACCCCCAAGGTCGGGGCCATCATCCTTGCGGCTGGATCGAGTCGCCGCATGGGCGCGAACAAGTTATGCGCGGACCTTCATGGCAAGTCGGTCATTGCCCATGTTGCCGATGCAGTGGCAGAGGCCGGGCTGCCGGGCCTGATCGTGCTCGGGCATCAGGCAGAGGCGGTGCGGGACAGCCTTGGTGCGCGCAATCTGATCTGGGTTGAGGCCTCCGATCATGCACTGGGGCAGGCGCATTCGCTCGTCGCTGGTGTCCGCGCAATCCCGGCAGACTGGGACGCAGCCCTGATCTGCCTTGGCGATATGCCGCTTGTTTCCGCCTCTCTGTTGCAGGGGATGGCGAAAGTCGCCAGCCGCCAATCCATCATCGTGCCCGAATTTGAAGGGCGTCGCGGCAATCCGGTGCTGTGGGGGCGGGACTGGTTCGGCGCGTTGCAATCTCTTTCAGGCGATGTCGGCGCGCGCGATTTGTTGTTGCGCCACAGCAAAGACGTGACACACTTCGCTTGGCGTGATGACTCGATCCATCGCGATGCAGACACGCCCCAAGCACTGGAAGACTTGCGGGGGCAACAGCCTGTTGCCAAGGGCCAAAGCGCGAATTAGTCTCCCCTGACTATCAAGGTGAGACGCAAGGAAGAGAGGATGGCCATGGCCGACTATGATCTGGTAATCCGCAATGCCGAAATCCATGACGGCATGGGCAGCGCGCCCGTGAACGGCGCTGTGGCTGTGAAGGATGGATTGATTGCTGCGGTCGGTATGGTGTCCGGTACGGGCGCACAAGAAATTGACGCGGGCGGTTGCCTCCTCACCCCCGGCTTTGTCGATGTTCACACCCATTTTGACGGGCAGGCGACATGGGAACACACGCTTGCGCCGTCTTCCATCCACGGCGTCACATCGGTTGTGATGGGCAATTGCGGCGTCGGCTTCGCGCCCTGCAAGCCCGATCAGCGCGATATGCTGGTGCAATTGATGGAAGGCGTGGAAGATATTCCCGAAATCGTGCTGACCGAAGGGCTGCCCTGGGATTGGGAGACGTTTCCCGACTATCTCGACCGGCTTGAAGCGCGCGATTTTGACGTGGATGTGGCGGCGCAACTGCCGCACTCTGCGGTGAGGGTTTATGTGATGGGCGCGCGGGCGCTGACGGGTGAGCCTGCCACTGCAGAAGACATGGCGCAGATGCGCGCGCTGGTGAAAGAAGCGATGGAAGCAGGCGCCCTCGGCGTCTCCACTTCGCGCAATATGATCCACCGCACGCGCGCCGGCGAACTCGCTCCCAGCCTGCATTCCGATGTGGCTGAATTGTGCGAAATGGCGCGCGGGCTGGGTGATGCGGGCAAGGGCGTGTTCCAGATGATCCCGCAGATTTTTGCCGAGCCCAAGGACGAATATGATGTGGTTGAAAGCATCGCCAAGGCAGGCGGTCGGCCGATTTCCTTCACGATGATTGCGTTTGGCGAACACCGCGACGGCTGGCTGGAACTGCCTGCGCGCATTGCTGCGGCCAATTCCGACGGGCTGACCATCCGGGGGCAGGTCTCTCCGCGTCCGGTGGGCGTGCTTTACGGGCTGGATCTGAGCTTCCACCCCTTCGCGCTGCACCCCAGCTTCCAGCCGATTGCGGAACTGCCGCTCGAAGAGAAGCTGACAATCATGAAAGACCCCGCCTTCCGCGCGAAGCTGCTTTCTGAAAAGCCGGAGCATCCCAATCCCATTTCAATCTCGTTCGTGGAACGTGCGAACACGACGTTCCGACTTGGCAGTCCGCCAAATTACGAGCCTGATCCTGCCACGCGGCTCGACCGTGAGGCGGCTGCGCAGGGCCGAGACCTGATGGACTATCTCTACGATGTGCTGCTGGAAGATGAAGGGCGCATGATCCTTTATGGCCCCAGCGCCTATGAAGATGGCGGGCTGGAGGGCATCCGCTCGCTGCTCGGCCTGCCAGAGACGCTAATGGCGCTCTCTGATGGCGGTGCGCATTACGGCCTCATCTGCGATTCGAGCTTCCCTACATGGTTCCTGAAGCGCTGGGGGCGTGATGCGAGCGGCGAAGATGCGATTGCACTGCCGCTGGCCATTGCGGAACTGACGAGCAAGGCAGCGGACACAGTGGGCCTGAATGATCGTGGCCGGATCGCGCCCGGATATAAGGCAGACCTTAATGTCATAGACCTGCCTGCGCTTGATCTGACGGCCCCGTTCGTGAAGCGCGATCTGCCCGCTGGGGGCAAACGTCTACACCAGATTTCGCATGGCTATCGCTACACGATCAAGTCTGGCGTGGTCACATATAAGGACGGAAAGCCGACTGGAGCACTGCCCGGAAGGCTTGTGCGCGGTGCCCAGCCGGAACCTTTGGCGGCGTGACAAGCCCGCGCCGTAGCGGAATTTATAACTAATAAAAAAATTTCCGCAGACTGCTTGAACCACCCCCATGGAGACTATAACTCCGATGGACTGAATGCGAGGCCGACAAGGCCTGATCAACAAGGAGAGCGATGTGAATTTCGATTTCTCGGACGAACAAAAGGCCCTGAAGGACGAGGCGCGCAAGTTCCTCGCCGCCAAGTGCCCGCCGGATCGCGTGCGCAAGCTGATGGAAGAAGGCTCCAGCGGCCATGACGCCGATCTATGGGCGGCTATTATCGAACAGGGCTGGACCGGCGCTGCCGTTCCCGAAGAGCATGGCGGGCTTGGCCTTGGCTATCTCGAACTCTGCTGCATTGCCGAAGAACTGGGCCGCGCCGTGGCGCCGACGCCTTTTGCTTCCAGCGTGTACTTCTTTGCCGAAAGCGTGCTGCTTGCAGGCAGTGATGCGCAAAAGGCGGCCTATCTGCCCAAGATCGTCAGCGGCGAAGCCATTGGCACGATGGCGAGCAGCGAAAAGGTTGGCCCGGTCACGGCGGAATCGATTGAGGCCGAAGTCTCCGGCGGCAAGCTGAGCGGCGTGAAGGTGCCGGTGATGGACGGCATGGTCGCCACCCACGCTGTTGTGCTGGCCAAGGAAGGCGGCAAGCCCGGCCTGTTCATCGTTGATCTGTCTGCCGATGGTGTGAGTCGCGAACAACTCCGCATGATGGACGCCTCGCGCGGGGCGGCCAAGCTGACCTTCTCGAATGTGCCTGCCGAACGGCTGGGCGAAGCGGGCGAGGGCATCACCCTGTTTGATGCAGTGAATGATCGCGCCGCAGTTCTGCTTGCTTTTGAACAGGTGGGCGGCGCAGACATGTGCCTTGAAATGGGCCGCGAATATGCGCTCAACCGCTTCGCTTTCGGTCGCCCCATTGGCGGCTATCAGGCGATCAAGCACAAGCTGGCCGACATGTACTGCAAGAACACGCTGGCACGCGGCAATGCCTATTATGGGGCCTGGGCGCTCAACACCAACGCCAGCGAACTGCCGATTGCCGCCGCCGGTGCGCGTGTCTCCGCTTCGGACGCCTATTGGAATGCGGCCAAGGAAAATGTGCAGGTTCATGGTGGCATGGGCTTCACATGGGAAGTCGATTGCCATCTGCATTACCGCCGCAGCCAGCAGGTCGGCCTTGTCGCCGGCAGTGCGCGTGTGTGGAAGGAAAAGCTCGTGTCGCGCATCGAACGCCGCAACGCAGCCTAAGAACGGGAAGAGGATCAGATCATGGATTTCAACGACAGTCCTGAAGAAGCCGCCTACCGCGCTCAGGTGCGCGCATGGCTCGAAGAAAATGCCCCGCGCGATGCGAAGGGCGCAAGTCTGGGTGACGAAGACGAAAGCCAGATGGGTGCTGCCAAGGCGTGGCAGGCCAAGAAGGCCGCTGCCGGTTATGCACAGATTCGCTGGCCGAAGGAATGGGGCGGGGGTGGCGGCACCACCATGCAGTCGGTCATCTTCAGTCAGGAAGAAGCCCGCATGGGCGTGCAGCTTGGTGGCCCGTTCGCCATCGGCCTCGGCATGTGCATCCCGACCGTGATGGCAACGGCCGACGATGAAACCAAGAAGCGCTTTGTTGGCCCCGCCGTGCGCGGCGAGGAAATCTGGTGCCAGCTCTTCTCTGAACCCGCAGGCGGTTCGGACGTGGCGGCGATCCGCACGCGCGCCGTGAAGGATGGTGATGATTGGGTGATCAACGGCCAGAAAATCTGGACGTCCGGCGCGCATTATGCGCAGTACGGCATCGTTCTTGTGCGGACCGATCCCGATGCGGTGAAGCATAAGGGCCTCACCATGTTCTGGATCGACATGAAGTCGCCGGGCATCGAGTGCAAGACCATCCACCAGATGAGCGGTGCGCGTGGCTTCAACGAAGTCTTCTTCACCGATGTCCGCATCAAGGACAGCCAGCGTTTGGGCGCGCTTCATGACGGCTGGAACGTCTCGATCATCACGCTGATGAACGAACGCGCCTCGGTCAGCGGCGGCGGCGGTGCGGTTGGCGGTGGCGTCAACAACATCCTCAAGGCTGCGCAGAAGGTGGCGGGAGCCGATGGCACGCCGCTCGCTCAGGACGCTGCGTTGCGCGAGAAGATGGCAGACTGGTATGTGATGTCAGAAGGGCTGCGCTTCACCGGAATGCGCTCGCTCTCCGCACTGTCGCAGGGCAAGACGCCGGGGCCGGAACAGTCCATCTCCAAGCTGGTCTATGCCAGCATGGCGCAGGACATTGCAGCGACTGCCGTCGATTTGCAGGACCAGTTCGGCATGATCCGCGATGAGAATGTCTCGGCCTTCCATGGTGCGTTCCAGGAAGCCGTTCTGGGGTCTCCGGGCTCGCGCATCGCGGGCGGCACCGATGAAATCCTGCGCAACATCATTGCAGAGCGCGTGCTTGGCCTGCCCGGCGAAATCCGGGTGGACAAGAACGTGCCCTTCAAGGATCTGCCGACGGGCCGCTAAGTGGAGGCGGACCTTTCCGTTGCGACGCAAGACCCTTTGCCCCGTCTGGGTGCAAAGGGCTTGCGAACGCGCAGACGGATTATGGAGGCAACGGCCCAGTTGCTGAAGGAAAAGCCGTATAGCGACGTTCGCATCACTGATGTGGCGCGCGGTGCGGACATCGCCCAGCCCAATTTTTACACCTATTTCGCCAGCCTTGAGGATGTGATCGTCGCGCTGGCGGAGGAAGTGTCCACCAGTCCGCTTGCCCGCTTCATCGCTCTGCGGGAAGAGGGGAAGGATTGGGCCGCCGCGATGGTAGAAACCGCCATTCCGATCTGGCGCGAGCATCGCACGCTTTTTGCGATTATCGGGATGCTGGCAGACAAGCAGCATGGCGATTTTCCGCGCCTTCGGGTGCAGCAGACGCGCGATGTGTGCAAGGCATTTGAAGGGCTGATCCGCCGCGCACAAGAGGATGGGGAGCTGCCGCTTTCAATCAAGCCGCGATTGGGCAGCTATCTTTGTCTCGGCGTGCTCTCTTCGACATGTGACCGTTACGATTTGTGGACAGCGTCCGGCTTCACGCATGAGGAACTGGTGGAAACCACGGCCTCCATGCTGCGTATTCTCGCGACTGGACGCGGATGAAAGCTGGATGCAAATAAAGGATTGAAATCATGAGCTTCCCCTTACCCCATGTATCCAATGACCTGACCGGTCAGGTCGCGCTCGTGACCGGTGCGTCGTCTGGCCTTGGTGTCCGCTTTGCCAAGGTTTTGGCTGCCTGTGGCGCGAAGGTCGTTCTTGCCGCGCGTCGGCTCGACAAGCTTGAAGAATTGGCCGCTGAAATCCGCGCAGATGGCGGTGAAGCGCTCGCTGTGGCGATGGATGCGCAGGATGCAGACCAATTGATCGCGGCGGTTGAGGCTGCGGAACAGGCGTTCGGCACCGTCACCATCCTCATCAACAATGCGGGCATTCCCGATGCCCAGCGCGCCCACAAGATGCCGCTCGACCTGATCGACCGTGTGCTCGATGTGAATTTGCGCGCACCCTATATTCTGGCCTGCGAAGTGGCGCGGCGGCTGATCGCGGCGGAAAAGCCAGGTCGGATCGTCAACCTCTCCTCGCTTGCCCATTATCGCTATGATGGCGGCGGCTCTGCGCTCTATGCCATCACCAAAACCGCGATTGCCCGCATGACAGAGGCGCTTTCGGTGGAGTGGGTGAAGTTCAACATCAATGTGAACGCGATCTGCCCTGGCTCCTTCGCGTCCGAAATGATGGATGGCATGATTTCACGCGTGGGTGATTTCTCCCAATATCTGCCGCGCAAGCGCCTGGGTGACCCAGCCCAGCTTGATACCACCCTGCTTTATCTTGTTTCGCCTGCTTCCGAATTTGTGACAGGAGCGGTGATCCGCGTTGATGACGGGCAGACGGCCCAAACCCGCTAAACTGAAAAGAGAGGATTGACCCATGATCAAGACCAGACTGACCGAAATGTTCGGCGTAGAAACCCCCATCTGCATGGGCGGCATGACCGGCGTCGGCTATGGCGAACTCGTGGCGGCTGTGGCCAATGCGGGCGCGCTGGGTTTCATCACTGCCCACATGTTCCCGAGCGGAGAGGCGCTGCTCGCCGAAATCGAAAAGACCAAGGCGTTGACCGACAAGCCGTTTGGTGTGAACCTGACTTTGCTGCCTTCGATCAACCCCATTCCCTATGACGAGTATCGCGAAGCGATCATCGCATCGGGCATCAAGATCGTCGAAACGGCGGGCCGCGCCCCAACCGACCATCTGCCGCGCTTCAAGGAGCATGGCGTGAAGGTGATCCACAAATGCACCAGCGTTCGCCACGCGGTTTCCGCGGTGAAAAAGGGCGTGGACGTGATTTCGATCGACGGTTTTGAATGCGCGGGCCATCCGGGTGAGGATGATGTCGGGCTGGTGGTGCTGCTGCCCGCCACGGTGGACGCAGTGGACGTTCCGGTGATCGCATCGGGCGGTATGTCTGACGGTCGCGGTCTGGTCGCGGCGCTCGCGCTAGGCGCTGATGGCGTCAACATGGGCACGCGCTTCTGTGCGACCGTTGAAGCCGCGATCCACCAGAATGTGAAGCAGGCGATTGTGGACGGCACCGAGGTCGATACCGTGTTGGTCGGTCGTACGCTGCGCAACACGGCGCGCGTCGCCAAGAATGCAGTTTCGGTGCAGGTTGCCGAAATCCAGCGCGATCCGACCAAGACGTTTGAGGACGTCAAGGCGCTGATGGCGGGCCAGCGCGGGCGCGACAATGTGCTGCGTGATGGCGATGTCGATGGCGGCATCTGGACCTCTGGCCAGAGCCAGGCGCTGATCCATGACATTCCCACCTGTGCTGATCTGGTGAAGAACATCATGGCGCAGGCCGAAGCCGTGCGCGCGAAGCTGGCGGCCTGATCCACGTTCAAGATTAAGGGCGGCCATGCTGAGTGTCTTTCCCGTGCCGGGGCTTCCGCTGATCGGCGCGGGGGATGATCTGGCCGCCCTGATATTGGCTGCCATGGCCAAGGCGTCGCTTTCCTTTGAGGATGGCGACGTTTTGGTTGTAGCGCAGAAAATCGTCTCCAAGGCGGAAGGGCGGATGGTTGCTCTGGCTTCGGTTGAAGCGGGAGACGATGCGCGCGCCCTTTCGGCCAAGACGGGCAAAGACCCGGCTTTGTGCCAATTGATCCTTGATGAGGCGAGCGAGGTCGTGCGCACCGCGCCCAATCTGGTGATCGTCCGCAATCGGCATGGCGTCGTCCTCGCCAATGCCGGGATTGACGCCTCCAACGTGGCGGATCCTGAAAGCGCGGCGCAAGTATTGCTGTGGCCACTTGATCCGGACGCGAGTGCCGCCCGATTGCGCGCGGCGCTGCAGCCTGAATGCACGCATCTTTCTGTCATCGTCTCGGACAGTCTCGGTCGTGCGTGGCGCATGGGTACGATGGGCACGGCGATAGGCGTTGCGGGGATGCTGCCGTTGCGTGACCAATGCGGCGATACTGATCTTTTTGGCCGGACTTTAGTGGCAACATTAACCGGGGTGGCCGATGAAATCGCGGCAGCGGCCAGTTTGATGATGGGCGAAGGCGGGGAGGGCGTGCCGGCGGCCATTGTGAGGGGGGCGCGCACTGTTCGTGCCGAGGGGGCGGGCAGCGCCTCCCTGATCCGGACTGCGCAACAGGACTTGTTCCGCTAGGGCATCCATGCGCTGTTGTCGCAAGCGCGTGCGCACGCCATAGGGAGCGTTCGTGACTCGAACGGATTTTGAATGAACGCCCCCAGTTCCAGCAACAATGATCCCATCACGGTCGTGATTGCCGTGCGCGGTGGCGCGGAGGCGAAGTCGCGTTTGCGCCCTGTGCTGGGCCGCGCCGGGTGCAGTGCTCTGGCGGGCGCGATGCTGGGCGATATGGTCGCGGCGCTGCGGGCGAGCCCGCGTATTGGCCGCATCGTCCTTGTCACGCCCACGCCTGCATTGGCGGATGGGCTCGATGTCGATGTGCTGGCCGAATGCGGGCAGGGTGACATCAACACCGCCTTCGCGCAGGCGAGCAAGAGCATGACTGGGCCCTGCCTTTTCCTGCCGGGTGACCTGCCGGAGCTGGATGAGGGCGCTGTCGCGGCGGTCTTGTCCGGGTTTGCGCCCGGCACGGTTCGGCTCGTTCCTTCCGTCACCGATGGCGGCACGGGCGCTTTGCTGGCTCAGGCAGCACCGGCTGAGCTGTTTGCCTTTGGGCAGAACAGTCTGGAACGGCATCGTGCGGCGGCTCGCCAGCATGGCCTGATGCCTGTCATCATGGAGAGCGCGCCCTTCGCAAACGATCTGGATTGCCCCGATCAACTGCCGCGCGCAGCACATCATGGCGGACCGCGCACGCGGGCTTTGCTCGCCGAACTTCTGCCCGAAAGGCAGGCGGCATGAGCGACGCAGCGCTCCGCGCGCATCTGATCGAGACGCCGCTCGACGCGTTGATGGCCGAAGCCTGTGCCGTGCGCGATGCGGGGGGCAGCCCTTTGCTCACTTACTCGCGCAAGCTGTTCGTTCCGCTCACCCGGCTGTGCCGTGATGTCTGCGCCTATTGCACCTTCGCCACCGCCCCGCGCGATTTGCCAGCGCCCTATATGACACCCGAAGAGGTGATGGCGTTGGTCGGAAAGGGCAAGGCCGCAGGCTGCGCCGAAGTACTGATCACACTCGGTGACAAGCCCGAAGACCGGTATTCCGCCGCGCGCGATGCATTGGCGGCGATGGGCCATGCCAGCACCATCGATTATGTCGAGTCCATTGCGGGCCGCATCGTGCGTGAAACCGGCCTGTTGCCGCATATCAATGCGGGTGTGCTGGACTATGACGATTATGTCCGGCTCCGGCGCGTTTCCGCCTCCATGGGGCTGATGCTGGAAAGCACATCGCGCCGCCTGCTGGAAAAGGGAATGCCGCACTATGGCAGCCCGGACAAGGATCCCGATGTCCGCATTGCTTCCATCGCGGCGGCGGGGCGGGCAGGGGTGCCCTTCACCACCGGGCTTCTGATCGGCATTGGTGAAACGCGTGAAGAGCGGCTTGATGCGCTGTTCATCATCCGCGATCTGCACCGGGCGCATGGCCATATTCAGGAAGTCATCATCCAGAATTTCCGTGCCAAACCGGGCACACGCATGGCGAGCGCGGCGGAGCCTTCCGAAGCGGAACTGCTCTGGACGCTGGCGGCAGCGCGGCTGATTCTGGGCGCGGATATGGGTATCCAGTCTCCGCCCAATCTCAATCCGGGGCGCACGGGCGCACTGATCAACGCCGGGCTGAGTGATTGGGGCGGCATTTCACCTGTCACCATCGACCATGTGAATCCCGAAGCGCCTTGGCCGGAAATTGATGATCTGGCGCTGGAATGTGATCGGTCTGGCAAGCTGCTGGCGGGGCGGCTGACCATCTATCCGGCCTATGCGCAGGATGCGGGCCGCTGGCTCGATCCGGACATGGCCAAGGCGGTGATGCGGCTGAGCGATGCCAGCGCCCTGCATCGGCATGAGGATTGGTGCCCCGGTTCGCTCCGCGCAGTACCTGGCGATGCAGCCAAGCCTTTGCGCGCTGAAGCGCCGTTCGGGCTTGTGCGGCGTGATGTCGATGCGGCTTTGCTCGCGGCAGGACGCGGAGAGACTTTGCCCGAGACGGCTATTGCCACATTGCTCGAAGCGCGCGGCGAGGAGGCGCATGAGATTGTGCGGGTGGCCGATGCGCTGCGGCGCGATGTGTGCGGCGACACGGTCACTTATGTGATCAACCGCAACATCAACTACACCAATATCTGCTCCTATGCGTGCAGCTTTTGCGCCTTTTCCAAGAGCTCGGCCAAGGCTGGATATCGGGATACGCCCTATTTGATGGATATGGCGCAGCTGGCTACGCAGGTTGAAGAGGCTGCTGCGCGTGGGGCAAGCGAAGTTTGCTTGCAAGGCGGCATCCACCCCGATTTTACCGGAGCAACCTATCGCGAGATTGTGCGCACGGTGAAGCGAGCAGTGCCCTCCATGCATGTTCATGCCTTTTCACCGCTTGAAGTGTCGCACGGCGCGTCCACTTTGGGTCTCTCCACCTTCGACTATCTGGCGATGCTCAAGGATGAAGGGCTGGGCTCCTTGCCCGGCACGGCGGCGGAGATTCTGGACGATGATATCCGCACGCTGATCTGTCCGGACAAGCTGGTGACTGCGCAGTGGCTGGGCGTGATCCGGGACGCGCATCGCAATGGCATTCGCACCACGGCGACGATCATGTTCGGGCATCTCGAACGCCCGATCCATCAAGCCCGGCATATTGCGGCGATCCGCGCGCTTCAGATGGAAACGAGCGGTTTCACCGAGTTTGTGCCCTTGCCCTTCGTCCATATGGAATCGCCCATGTTCAAACGCGGGCAGGCGCGGATGGGTCCGACATGGCGTGAGACGCTGCTGCTCCATGCTGTCGCACGCATCGCGCTGCACGGGGCCATCGGATCAATCCAGACCAGTTGGGTGAAACTGGGTGCGGAAGGGGCTGCGGCGTGTCTGTCTGCTGGCTGCAATGATCTGGGTGGCGTGCTGATGAACGAATCGATCAGTCGCGCAGCAGGGGCTGCCCATGGTCAGGACATGAGCGTCGATGGGCTGGAACGCATCGCAGCGCTCGCTGGACGTCCGCTGGAGCGGCGGACGACGCTGTATGATCGTGTGGCTGAGGTCTCGTAACCAAGACCGTTTGGGGTGAGCCTGTCGAAGCCCTGTCCTTCAAACCTGCACCGAGGCAAGACAGTCCTTCGACAAGCTCAGGACGAGCGGAGCGGCGATTGCCTACCGCCTCGCCAGATAATCATCCCAACTCGGCGTATCGCTCACCTTGTAGAGAGCGCCGGTGTCCTTCAGCTTGAACAGCCGCTCCATTTCTGGCCGCGTGAAGGGGCGTGATCCGACGCGCCCGAAAATGGCCATCTGGCCGCCGGTTTCATCCACACCGCGATCCCTATCCAGTCCTTTGGAGACGGAGAGTGCCGCACTCGGCGTCGTGGCCCATGCAATCAGTTGCGGGCGGGGTTCGGGCGCAAAGCCGTAGAAATTGCGCTGGCTTTCA
>CALMZE010000098.1 GCA_937870585.1 uncultured Sphingomonadales bacterium
CCGTCTCTGCCAGTTCTGCATTGGACACGCGGCGCGCGGGCAGCGCGGAGCCGGTGCCGATCAAGGCGGAACGCACGGTCATTGGGCAGGGCCTTTTTCAATATTGGCAAGATCGGCCGTGATCCGGGCCGTCAAATCTCCAGCCAGCAGCCGGACTGCCACGTCAATCGCATTGGCTACGCCCCGATCATTGGCCGAGCCATGACTTTTCACGACAATGCCATTGAGGCCCAGAAACACCGCGCCATTATGGTTGTTCGGATCGAGATGGTGGCGCAACAGCTCGGTTGCAGGACGCGAAACCAGAAAGCCGAATTTGGAGCGGATCGAACTGGTGAAAGCCCGCTTCAGAAGGTCGGTCACGAACCGTGCTGTCCCTTCAAGCGCCTTCAGTGCGATGTTGCCTGAAACCCCGTCACTCACCACCACATCCAGTTCACCGCGCGACAATTTGTCAGCTTCGGTAAAGCCACGGAAATCAATCGGCAGATGGTCAGAGGCGCGCAGGATGGCAGCGGCATCGCGCACTGTTTCGATGCCCTTCTGGTCTTCGGTTCCGATGTTGAGCAGGGCGAGGCGGGGCCGCTCAATGCCCATGACAGACCGCGCATAGGCCGCGCCCATCACGGCAAATTCCACCAGATTGCGCATATCGCACTCTGCGTTCGCCCCCAGATCCAGCATCACCAGATCCTTGTCTCCCAAGGTGGGGATGGGTGCAGCAAGCGCCGGGCGGTCAATGCCCTTCATGGTGCGCAACGAGAGCTTGGAAATAGCCATCAGCGCGCCGGTATTGCCGCCAGAGACAGCTGCATGGGCCGTCCCCTGCTTCACCAGATCAACGGCAACGCCCATGCTGGTTGTCTTGGCGCGCCGAATGGCCTGTGCCGGACGGTCGCTTCCTTCGATGGTGTCTTCAGCATGCTGGATGCTCGACGCGGCCCGCAAGGCGGGATGCGCGGCAAGGCCTTCCGCAATCGCGGATTCGCGGCCAACAAGAATGAAACGCAGATGCGGATTCCGGTCGAGCGCAAGGGCTGCCCCTTCCAGCATGACGGGCAGGCCTTCATCGCCGCCCATTGCGTCTATGGCCAGGAGCGGCGAATCCGCCATCCTGCCGCTCTCCCCCAAAATCCGGACTCCCCGTAAGCAGGCTTAGCCCGCGACGGACACAACCTCACGGCCATTATAGAAACCGCAGGCGTTGCACATGTGGTGCGGACGCTTCAGTTCCCCGCAGTTGGAGCATTCCTGAAACGCTTCCACGCTGAGCGCGTGATGGCTGCGAC
>CALMZE010000099.1 GCA_937870585.1 uncultured Sphingomonadales bacterium
GAGCGTCTGTTTGGCATGGCCCGAAAGCCCGATCCGCCAAAAGCCCGCTGCGGCCATATCCTCCAGCGCGCGCGCCAGATTGACGACGCGCACCCATGGCACACGCTCCAGCGCGCCTGAAGCCGCCTTGGCAAGCGAGCCTGATTCCGGCGGCGAATGCCGGTCCTGTGTCACAATTGCGCGCGCATCAAAGGCGGCGGCAGAGCGCAGGATCGCGCCGACATTGTGCGGATCGGTCACCTGATCGAGCACGAGCAGCGGGCGGTTCTTCTCATCCGGCCCCAGCACGTCATCCAGCCAGATATCGGGCAGCGGATCCACCTCGATCACCACACCCTGATGCGGCGCATCGCGCGCGACGAGACGTGCCAGATCAGCCCCTTCGGCAAAGGTGACGGGCATCCCCTTGGGAATGTCCAATGTCTCCAGCGTTTCGCGCGTGCCCCACATTTTGCGGATCACCCGCTCCGGATTGGCGAGCGCGGCTTCGACCGCATGGCGACCCCAGAAATGGGTGCGCCCCGGCCCCTTGCTGCCCTGTTCACGGCGTCCACGCCCCGGCTTCATCTCACTTGGTCTCCTGCGGTTCTGAGCAGGCCTTGACCTGATCCGGTTCCGGGCGCTTGCCCGAGGCTTCATAGGCAGCGAGGTAGGCCCACACCTGCGGCAATTTCTGCATATCCACGCGGCGATAGCCGGTCGCGCGCATCTCGCAATCGAGCAGGCTGGCAGGCGTTCCATGATCGCGGATGGCGCGATCCGCATCGACCACAATCACGCGCCCGCCCACCCGCAGCGAGGGGCGCAGCCGCCAGAGAAACTCATAAGGCGCGCGGATTTCATGATACATGCGCACCAGAAACACACGGTCAAAACTGTTGGCTGGCAGGCGCGGATCATCTGGGTCTGACAGGATGACGCTGATATTGTCGAGCTGCTCGCGCGTCACCCGCGCACCCAGCGCCTTGATGGTGGCGGGCATAATATCCTGCGCCACCACGCGGCCCGAAGCCCCCACCCGCTCGGCCAAGCGGACGGTGTAATAGCCCTCGCCCGCGCCAATATCCGCCACGGTCTGGCCCTGCATCACTCCCGCCAGATCCATCACGGTCTGCGCTTCATCCAGCTTGTCGCGATTCTCTTCCGTAGACCAGCGGCTGGACGTGATCGGTGCAACCGTTCGTTCGGCCTCAGGAAATTCGCTGCTCTCCACCTTGGCATCGGGGCGCAGTTCGCGTTCGACAGGCAGGCCGTCACAGCCTGCAAGCACCAGCAGCGGAGCCAGCAGGGCACCCGCGCGGCGCATCTCAGTCAATATCCTCAACGACAACCTTCTCACCCGTCACGCGCTGCGAAAGCGCGGCGGCCATGAACCGGTCAAGCGCGCCATCGAGCACATCACCCGGCGCAGTCGAGGTGACGCCCGTGCGCAAATCCTTCACCAGCTGATAGGGTTGCAGCACGTAGGACCGGATCTGGTGGCCCCAGCCAATGTCGGTCTTGCTCGCGGCATTGGCATTCGCTTCGGCCTCACGCTTTTGCAGTTCGGCCTCATAAAGGCGCGCGCGCAGCTGGTTGAAGGCCTCTGCCTTGTTTTTGTGCTGGCTGCGCTGGTTCTGGCACTGCACCACGATGCCGGTGGGCAAGTGCGTAATGCGGACCGCCGAATCCGTCGTGTTGATGTGCTGCCCGCCTGCGCCTGACGCGCGGTAGGTGTCGATCCGCAATTCGCTTTCGTTGATTTCGATGTCGATATTCTCATCAACCACGGGATAGACCCACACACTCGAAAAACTGGTGTGGCGGCGCGCGTTTGAATCATAGGGGCTGATGCGGACAAGGCGGTGAACGCCGCTTTCCGTCTTGGCATAGCCATAGGCGTTTTCGCCCTTGATCAGGAGTGTCGCCGATTTGATGCCGGCCTGTTCGCCCGAATGATGGTCGATGATCTCCACCTTCATCTTCCGGCGTTCGGCCCAGCGCGTATACATGCGCATCAGCATTTCGGCCCAATCCTGGCTCTCCGTGCCGCCTGCGCCTGCGTTGATTTCAATATAGGTGTCGTTCGCGTCCGCTTCGCCAGAGAGCAGCGCGGTCGTCTTGTCCTGCTGGGTGCGTTCGGCGAGCTGAGCCAGCGCCTTCACGCCATCTTCTTCCAGCGCGGCATCGCCCTCCATTTCGGCGAGTTCGATCAGTTCGCAGGTATCGGCCAGTTCGCTTTCAATCGAGCGCGTGGCCGAGATCGCATCATCCAGCCGCCGCCGCTCGCGCATCACCTCTTGCGCGGCCTTGGGATCATTCCACAGGGCCTGATCTTCCACGCGCGCATTGAGTTCATCAAGCCGCTTGAGCGCACGATCCCAATCCAGAAAGCGCCGCAGCAGCGCCAGGTCCTGATTGATCTGATCGGCATAAGCCTGCGCTTCAGCGCGCATCGGGTTTTCTCCACAAAAAGTCTGGACACGCCCGATAGAGGCAAGGGGCGCAGGCGGCAAGGGCGGCGCGTCAATCGCTGCCTTTACCGCCTGGCTATGATCGGGCGCTTATGCCAAACAGCGACTATTTGGATAGATGTATAAATTCCGCTCGTCCTGAGCTTGTCGAAGGACTGTCCTTTCTCCGAGCCATGGAGCAAAGGAAAGACACTGCTTCGACAAGCTCAGCGCGAACGGAGGTGGGATTCAACGCAGCTTGTCTAACCCGTCTAAGCTGCGTGCCAGTGAATCAGACCCGTCTCACCCATCGCCGTCCGCCCGGCGCTGCCTACGGCTTCGACCTTTCCGTTGGTGAGGAAATCGATCATCGCCGTGTCATGGGCAGGCACATGCGCGAGCACACGCGCGCCATCCTTGGTCCGCGCGATGATGCTGCCCATGCGCGGTGAGGCATCGCGGTTGTAGAACACTGTGTAGCTTTCGATGGTCGCGGGGCCTTCATAGCCTTCATCCACCGGCGGCACAGGCCCGCGCAAGGCTTCGGCCTGTGGGTTGCAATCATAATCATGCGGGAAGACCGCATCCGGAAATGGGTCGGTCGATAGCATGATCGCATGAAAGTGCGTTGCAAAGCCGCCATTGGCGAACAGGAAAGCGGTGCCGCGATCTGTGCGGAGCTTATCCACCATCGATCCGATGGCGTGGCTCATATAATTGCCGATCGGGCCACCGCCAAAGGTCAGCCCGCCAAAGGCCGTGATGGGCTTGTCCACCGGCCAGCCGAGGATGCGGCGCGCCATTTTGGGGATGCAGGGGAAGCAGGAATAAAGTTCGAGATGGTCGATGTCCGCAACCGTCTTGCCATTCCGCTGGAGTGTCTCCTCAATGGTGACGCGCATCCCCTTGGCATCGCTGTAACTGTCCCGCTTGAGGATGCTTGCCGCTTCATGCGCGGCAGCGCCCATGCCGACATGGATGATGTTCGCTTCCGGCACACCGGCTTCACGTGCCAGCGAGAGCGAGGTAACGATGAAGCCTGCACCCTGATTGACGCTCGAATTGGCGACCATCCGCTTCTGATAGGGAAAGGCAATCGGGCGATTGTCAGCATCGGCACTGGTGATGGCCTCGGCTGACTGTTCCTTGCGGATCCACGCGGTCGGGTTGGCAGCGGCCACCCGGCTCATCCCCGCCCAGATTTCACCCGATTCGGCCTGCGCCTGCACCAGAGACTGGCCCCATGCCGCACGCGTGGCATTTTCATAGACCGGGTAGAGATCGGTCGGCGCGACCATCGAGTGCCGCATCAGCAAGGTCGGATTGTCCGGCCGGGCGCGGGCGCGAAGGGCGTCATGCTTTTCGCCGGTCGCCGCCTTGGCGCGTTCAGCCGCTGTACGGAGTGCTTCGGCCCCGACAATCGCCGCAACGCTGATTTCACCCGCGCCGATGCGGTTGGCGGCTTCGTGCAGCAACTGCACCGGGCTTTCGCCGGTCGGGTGCGGCGTCTGTTCGACATGACCCGGCGTGATGCCCAGCCGCTCCACCATCTTCCCCGCACAATTGCCCAACTCCGCGAAGGAAATCTGTTTGCCCACTGCGAGACTGTCGAGCCGCTTGATCCAGCCCCCGCCTGCATCCTTGTCTGCCGCGTCAAGCGCCTGAAGCATCAGCTCCAGCGAGTCATGCAGGCTGTCCCGGTCATTGATCTGGCCAGTGCCGATGATGACGGGAATGCGAGTGGGGTCTGTGTTCATGCTTATAGCCTTATTTGAATGAAAGAGCGGCGGGCATCTGCTGCGTGGCGCAGTGAATGCCGCCGCCTGATTCGCCGATGGGATCAATGTCGAGCATTTCGATCACGCGGCCGGGATAGAGCGAGCCGAGCAGCTCGCGCGCCTTGGCGTCTGCGGCCTTATCGCCAAATTGCGCGGCAATCACTGCACCGTTGCAGACATAATAATTGACATAGCTCGCCACAAAATCAGCCTTGCGGCTGCGGATGTCGACCGGATCGTCGAGCCGGATAATCTCCAGCTTGCGGCCAAAGGCATCTGTTGCACCTTGCAGGATGCGCAGCGTCTCATGCCCGGAGACCGACCAGGGATCGTCCGGATCAACCTCCGCCCCCAGTTGGATCAGCACCTTTCCCGGCGCAACAAAGCGGGCCAGCGCGTCGATATGATAATCGGTGATGTCCTTGCCCGCCACGCCCGGCGCCCAGATCATCTTTTCACCACCCAGCGCGCGCAGCAACCGGTCGCCGATTTGATCCTGCGTTTCACTGCTGCGATTGGGGTTGGCCCAGCAGCTCGCATGGGCGAGCAAGGTGCCAGCGCCATCATGCTCCACCCCACCCTGTTCGCCCACCAGCCCAGTGGGCAGCAGCGGCAGTTTGAGCCGCTTGGCGACGCGTTCTGCAATCAGCGCATCATTGGCATGGGGCTGTTTGCGCCCCCAGCCATTGAAGCGGATATGCGCCACAGCGAGCGCGCCCGATTCATCCTGAACGAAGGTCGGCCCGGAATCGCGACACCACAGATCGTCGGTCGGGATGTCCCAGATTTCAACCGCTTCGGATACCTTGGCGCGGACAGCGGCCTTATATTCCGGGGCGCACATCAGCGCGACAGGCTCATGGCGGCTGATCGTATTGGCAATCAGCGCGATGCTCGCTTGCACCCGCGCAAGCGCAGGCTTGTCATAAACATCCAGACTGACCGGCCACTGCATCAAGGTCCGCTCGTGCGGCGCGGACTCCAGCGGCATTTCAAACACCGCCGGAGCCGTCTCCGCCGTGTCGGCCTCGCCTGCTTCGCCGCACCCCGGCAAAAGACTGAGGGCCGCCAGACCGGCCCCGCCCTTTAGGAGCGTGCGGCGCTGCACGTCAGCCCTTGCGTGCCACTGGCGCCGCCGCCGGCGTGCCGGTGAAGCGCGGGGCGGGGGCGGGCTGATCAACGCCGTTCAGTTTCACGAAAGTGCCGCGCTCCACATTGTGCGGATGCTCCAGCGCATCGGCCATGGAGAGGATCGGGCCGAAGCACACGTCGGTGCCTTCCATCAGATCGCACCAATGCTGGCGCGGCTGGCTCTTGAAGATCGCCGTCAGCTTTTCCTTGAGCACCGGCCACTGGCTCTTGTCATGCTGCGCGTCGAACGCTTTGTCATCGGTCAGGCCCAGCTTCTCACGCATCAGCGCGTAGAATTGCGGCTCGATGGAGCCGAGCGAAATCCATTTGCCATCCGCACATTCATAGGTGTCATAGAAATGCGCTGCGGTATCGAGCATGTTCACGCCGCGCGTGTCTTCCCACATGCCCATGCCCCGGAAGCCCCACTGCATCGCGTGAATGATCGCCGCGCCATCGGTCATAGCCACATCGACAACCTGCCCCTCGCCGCCCTTCTGGACGTTGAGCAGCGCGGCAACCATGCCGAACGCCAGCATCATGCCGCCGCCTGCAAAATCGCCAATCGCGTTGGTCGGCGGAGTCGGCTTGCCATCGGGGCGGCCATAGGCATGGAGGTTACCCGAAACCGAAATGTAGTTGATGTCATGCCCGGCAGCCTGGGAGAGCGTACCAAACTGGCCCCAGCCGGTCATGCGGCCGTAAACGAGCTTGGGATTGTCAGCCAGCAGCACGTCCGGCCCCAGGCCCATGCGCTCCATCACGCCGGGGCGGAAGCCTTCGAAAATGCCGTCCGCCGCCTTGCACAGCTCACGCACCTTGGCGACGCCTTCGGCAGACTTCATGTCAAGCTGGATGACTTCGCGGTTGCGGGTCAGCACGTCACGCGCGCCGGTATCCGCTGCGCCCACGCGCTCCACGCGGATCACCCGCGCGCCATGATCAGCCAGCATCATGCCTGCAAACGGCCCCGGCCCGATGCCTGCCATTTCGATGATCGTCACGCTTTCCAAAACGCCAGCCATATCCTGAATCTCCTGTGTTGGTTTCCTCCCGGTTGGAGCGGCTTTCCGTTTCCGTCAACCCGTCAATGCGGGACAGGCTTGATTGCTGCGCTGCACAAGAGTATCGGTTGCGGTGTGACAGGTTAAGGGAAGCCGGTTTGAAACCGGCGCTGTACCCGCAACTGTAACCGGAGAGCGAAGCTCCATCACGCCACTGGGCCAGATGTATGTCTGGTCTGGGAAGGCGGAGCCAGCAATGACCCGGAAGCCAGGAGACCTGCCTGTCCGCGACTGTCCTTTGTCCGTGCGGGAAGACGCGGATGATCGGGGGATTTCTCCGCGTGACGTCAACCATGTTGAAACGTCACAGACAGGAGAATTCCGTGACCAAATTTTTGATTTCCGCCTCCCTTCTGGCCCTGCCCGCTGCTGCTTGGGCCGAAGATGACATCATCGTCACCGCCACCGGCTTTGAAACCGCGCGCGAAGACAGCGGCCATGCCATCAGCCTGATTACTGCCGACGATCTGCTCCGCACACAAGCGGCTACCATCAACGATGTGCTGGTGACGATCCCCGGCGTTTCGGTGGCGCAGCGCGGCGCGGTCGGCACGCAATCAAGCGTATTCATTCGCGGCGGCAACTCATCGCAGACTCTGGTGATGATCGACGGCGTGCGCGTGAACGACCCCGCATCCCCCAATGGTGCCTTTGATTTCGGCGCGCTGACGAGCGGCACCATCGACCGGGTGGAGGTGCTGCGCGGGGCCAATTCGATCATCTGGGGCAGTCAGGCGATTGGCGGCATCGTCAACATTCGCCATGCCGATGCGGTCGACGACCTGAAAGTCTCCGCACGCGGCGAAGTGGGATCGCACGATACCGCCAGCGCCTCAGCCAGCCTGTCGGGCAAGGCCGGGCCGGTTGCTCTTTCTGCCGGGGGAAGCCTTTACCGCACCGACGGCATCTCCGCCGTGCGCGCGGGGAGCGAGGATGACGGCTATCGCAATGCGTCCGCCAATCTGCGCGCGCAGGTTCAGTTGGCTGACGGCGTGTCGCTTGATCTGCGCGGCTTCTACACCAAGGGCCGCGTGCACTATGACGCGCAATTTGCCGCAACGCCCGATACGCTCTCCGAAAGCCGGGACCGGACGCTGACGGGCTATGCCGGGCTCAACGCCGATCTGCTGGAGGGCCGCTTGCGCAACCGCTTGGCCTATACCCGCACCGCCATCCGCCGCATCGGCACCGATCCGGACCTGCCGGTGCTCTTCACCAACTACAACATTTTCCGCGCCAGCGGTCAGGTGGAGCGGTTCGAATATCGCGGCAATTTTGATCTGAGCGACGCAGTCGGTCTGGTCTTTGGCATTGAGCATGAAAAGAGCCGTGCCAGCACCTTCTTCCCAGCGAATGGCGGCACCACGGCCGACCGCGCCCGCACAAAGGCGACGAGCGGCTATGCACTGCTCGAAATCCAGCCCCTGCCCGGCCTGAACCTGAACGCAGGCGTGCGGCATGATGATCTGGACAGCTATGGCAAGCGCACCAGCCTGGGCGGCAATGCTGCGTGGAGCCTGAACGATGGCGCCACCGTGCTGCGCGCCAGCTATTCCGAAGGCTTCCGCGCGCCAACGCTGACCGAGGCGCTGCTGCCCTTCGGCAATCCCGCGCTCAAGGCCGAAACCGCGAAAAGCATGGATGCAGGCGTTGAGCAATGGCTACTGGACAAGCGCGTGATGCTGGGCCTCACCGCCTTCCGCCGCACCAGCCACAACCAGATCACCTATAATTTCGCCACCTTCCAGTCCGAAAATGTCGAGCGTGTGAAGGCGAGCGGTGTTGAGGCCGAACTGGTGCTGAAGCCCAGTGATAGGCTGCAAGTCTCCGCGCAGTATGCGCTGGTCAACGCCTGGGATCGCGGCCTGAACAAGCGGCTGGAGCGCCGCCCGCAACATCGCGCGAGCGTTTCTGCCGACTGGACAAGCCCGATCGGTGTGGCGCTTGGCGGCACACTGGTGCTTTCCGGAGACAGTTTCGAAAATCGCGGCAACACGGTGCGTCTGGATGGCTATGCGCTGAGCAGCCTGCGCGCCTCTTATCCGGTAACAGAGGCCATCACGCTGTTCGGGCGCGTCGAAAATCTGTTCGATGTGCGCTACGAAACAGTGAAGGGCTATGGCACGCTTGGCCGCACGGGATATGTTGGCGTGAGGGCAGCATTCTGAGGCGTAATGCCCCTGTGCTCCGGCGAAGGCCGGAGCCCGGTGCGGAAGGGCTCCGCAGTCCCAAACCGTGTGCCTCACGCCACTGGACTCCGGCCTTCGCCGGAGCACTGCTGGCACTCAGCGGATGCGCGGCGCAGCCCACCATTGCGCCCGGCAAGATCGTCTCGAACAATCCCTGCCTCGATGCGATTCTTGCCGAAATTGCCGATCCGGCAAGTATCGGCGCGGTCAGCCGCTGGTCTCAGGATGAAGCCAGCGCGTCAGCCCCGCTCGTCTGGGCGCGGGCCTATCCGGCTGTAGGGGATGCGGCAGAGGAAATCATCCTCGCCCGCCCCCGGCTGGTGCTGTCTGGCAACCTTGCCTCCAGCGGCACCAATGCGGCCCTTGCCAAGGCGGGCGTGACGGTCGCGGCGTTTGGTGTGCCAGCAAGCGTCGACGAAAGTCTCGCGCAGGTCCGGGCGGTTGCCCAGGCCATTGGACGCGTGGAGGCTGGGGAAAGGTTGGTGGAGCGGATGGAGGCGGCCTTATCACCTAACACCGCTCGTCCTGAGCTTGTCGAAGGACTGTCCTATTCTTCTGCAACTAAGGAGGGAAAGGCAGTGCTTCGACAAGCTCAGCACGAACGCCCTTCGTCATTGTCACCCACCGCCCTTATCTGGCAGGCAGGCGGGTTCGTTGCGGGTGCGGGCACCGTGCAGGATGAAATGCTCGCCCGCGCGGGCTTCCTCAACGCCAGCGCCACTTATGGCCTCAAGCAATGGGACGTGCTGCCGCTGGAAACGCTGATCCAGTCCCCGCCCGATGTGATCTTCATGCCTGTCAAGGCAAGCGGCGAGGAAGGCCGCACGCTCGCCATGCGCGAAACACTCGCCGCGCGGCTGAAGGGGCGGACGCGGATTGTGCCCTTTCCGGATCGGCTGCTCTTCTGCGCCGGGCCGACGATGGTGGAGGCAATGGCGGTGATGAAATCAGCCATGACCGTCGCCCCCGCGAAGGCGGGGGCCGGTATCCGGAATAAGACAGCCTCAGAAGCGGGAATTCTTCGTTACAGCGGCCCCCGCCTTCGCGGGGGCGACTTGTCCTCATGACCCCCCGCCTTATCCTCTTCACCCTCGCGGCCTTCTTGCTCTCGCTCATGGCGGGCAAGACGTGGATTCTCCCCCCCGACTGGTTCGCGGATTCCTCCCTGGGCTGGATCTTCCTCGACCTCCGCCTGCCGCGCGCTTTGCTTGGCGCAGGGATTGGCGCAATTCTGGGCCTGTCTGGCGCCGTCTTGCAGGGCTATCTCCGCAATCCGCTGGCAGACCCGACCGTGGTTGGCGTCTCATCCTCAGCGGCGCTCGGTGGCGTCATTGCCATCCTGCTCGGCTTCACGCCCTTTCCGCTCGCCATGGTCGGCGGCGGCCTGTCTGTCCTGCTGCTGGTGCTGATGGCCGGGCGTGGCGGCGGGCCGCTGGGGTTCATATTGGCGGGCATGGTGCTCGCCACGCTGGCGGGATCACTCACCGCTTTCCTCATCTCCATCGCCCCCAATCCCTTTGCGACCAGCGAAATCCTGGCATGGATGATGGGCGCACTCACGGATCGCGGCATGGCCGATGCGCTGATCGCCCTGCCCCTGATGGCCGCAGGCGGCGCGGTGCTGATGCTGACGGCCCGCTCGCTCGACGCGCTGACATTGGGCGAGGATACCGCGCGTTCGATGGGCGTCGATCCGGCGCGATTGCAATGGACGATTGCGCTCGGCACCGGCCTCGGCGTTGGCGCGGCAGTCGCGGTGTCCGGCGTGGTCGGCTTTGTCGGGCTGATGGTGCCGCACATCATCCGCCGCTTCGTGGGTGAACGCCCCTCCGCCACGCTCATCCCCTCCGCGCTGAGTGGTGCGACGCTGGTGATGGTCGCGGACGCGCTGGTTCGACTGGTGCCGGGGCCGAGTGAAATCCGGCTCGGCGTGGCGATGGCGGTGCTCGGCGCGCCCTTCTTCTTCTTGCTCTTGGGCCGGATCAGGGGGCAAGGCGCGTGATTGCGGTCGACTCCCTATCGCTCCGCCTCGGCCAGACGCGCGTGCTGGAGCAGGTCTCCGCCCGGTTCGAGCGCGGCCGCGTGACAGCCATTCTCGGCCCCAATGGCGCGGGCAAGACCAGCCTGTTGCGCGCGGTGGCCGGGCTGGTTCCTGTTGAAGCGGGGACGGTTCACATTCATCGTCGCCCCCGCGCAGGCGGGGGCCGCGTTCAGACTGATGGGCCCGGCGGGCGGGCGGGCCCCCGCTGGCGCGGGGGCGACGTCATTGAGAATCAGGAGCGCGCGCGCACCATCGGGTATCTCCCCCAGAACGGCCAACCCGCCTGGGCGATCACGGTGCGCGAGCTGGTCGAGCTGGGTCGGATGCCACACCGCAGTCGCTTTGCCGCCCTCTCCCCCGCCGATCAGGCCGCCATTTCCGCTGCGCTCGACGCGACCGACATGGCCGCCCTCGCCGACCGCCCGGTCGATGCCCTGTCTGGCGGGGAGAAAGCCCGGGCCAAATTCGCGCGTGTGCTGGCGGGCGATCCGGACTGGATCTTGGCAGACGAACCGCTCGCCAATCTCGATCCCCCGCACGCCCGCGATGTCGAACGCCTGCTGCGCGGCGCGGCGGATGGCGGCAAGGGCGTGATCGTGGTGCTGCATCAGCTGAATGCCGCGCTGCGGCTGGCCGATGATGTGGTGCTGATCAAATCAGGCCGTGTGCTGGCCGCGGGGCCAGTGGGCGATGTGCTGGTGCCTGACACGCTGGAGGCGCTGTTCGGAATGCGCTTTCGGTTGGTAGAGGATCAACGCGGGCGGGCTTTGGTGCCTTTGGGGTGATGAATTCAAAAGACCCGCTCGCCCTGAGCTTGTCGAAGGGCTGCCCTTTCAGAACACGCGCGCATCAAGAAATGACAGTGCTTCGACAAGCTCAGCACGAGCGGTTTTGGAAAAGTCACCCCAGCGGCACATTCTCACTCACCCCGGCCCATTGCTTGCCGTCATGCCCGAACAAGATGCGCACGCCCTCGCGCCGAAGCCGGGCGAGATGTTCGAAGGTCCGCATTCCAGCCTCCTTGTCTGCTGTGGCGTTGGGTAACACCATCTTGTCCAGATTGCGCTCGGTATAGCAACAGTCCGCCGCCAGCAGGATTTCGCGGCCAGAGGGGAGCTTCACGATGGCGCTCTGATGCCCCGGCGTATGGCCATAAGTGGGGATGATCCGCACGCTGCCATCGCCAAACAGGTCATGCTCACCGTCAATCGCCTTCACGCTCTGGCCGGTGCCGAAATCTTTCACCTCGTACAGCCCGGTTTCTCGGCCCTCTTGCGCGGCCGCCCATTCGCGCGACTGGACGATGATGGTCGCATTGGGCAGTGTGGCATTGCCGCCGCAATGATCGATATGGAGGTGCGAATTGATGATCCAGTTGATGCTGGCGGGATCGACATCAATCGCCTTCAGCCGCGCGGCGACCTCCATCCCTTCGAAATATTGCAGCCCGAACTTGTTGGCAGGCAGCGCCGTTTCAAGCGAGCGGCGATAGCGGACGTTCATGCCGGTATCGAACAGCGCGCGGCCTTTGGGGTGGTCGATCAGATAGGAGGGCACCGGCCCGCGCAGATAATCGCCTTCCTCGCCCTCGATATAATAGCCGGGGCGGCACTGGAACCATCCACAGTTGAAGGCATAGAGGGTGAGCGTCACTGCTTGCGTCCGCGCTCCATCACCAGTTTGCGGCTCTCTTCCACATCGCCAGCCTTCACCTGACGATTGGCTTTGCTGGAAACCTTGTGCTCGATCTCCATCCCCTTGCCGAAGGACTTGGCATAGCCCGCGTCGATCAGCTTCTTATAGGCCTGCACCATATGCGCGGGCGCTGAAGCGATATCCGCCGCAAGTTTTTTGGCGGCGGGCAGCAGCTCGTCCGGCTTGTAGACGCGGTTGACCAGACCCCAGCGTTCCGCCGTTTCCGCGTCCAGAAAATTGCCGGAGAGCGAAAGTTCCTTGGCGCGCGAAATGCCGATCAGGCGCGAAAGCTTCTGGCTCAGCCCCCAGCCCGGCATGATGCCGACGCGGGCATGGGTATCGGCGAAACGGGCATTGGTGGAGGCGAGCAAGATGTCGCACGCCAGCGCGACTTCAAACCCGCCCGTGATCGCCACGCCATTGATCGCGCCCACCACCGGCTTACGGCAGGTTTCAATCGCGCGCACCGGATTGCTCTCCGGCGCCTGATCATTCGCGGCCCCCAGATGGCTGGTGTCAGACCCGAGTTCCTTCAGGTCCAGCCCGGCGGTGAAGGCGCGTTCGCCTGCGCCTGTCAGCACGACGGCGCGGATCGTGTCATCAGCATCGACCGAAACCATCACATCGGCGAGTTCAGCCCGCAACGCCTTGGAGAGCGCATTCATCGCTTCGGGGCGGTTGAGGGTGACGATGGCAATGCCATCTTCGCGGTCCAGGGTGACGAGGGACATGGGGTTCTCCGTTCTGCTTGTCCAAAAAAACCGTTCGTGCTGAGCTTGTCGAAGCACTGTTCTTCCTTGTTGCCACAGCATCAGGAAAAAGACAGCCCTTCGACAAGCTCAGGGCGAACGGGTGTGGAAAAGCGTTACTTCAACAAACTGCCGAGCAAGCCCCGGATCAGCGATTTGCCGAAAGAGCCCGCAATCTGCCGTCCAACCGAGGTCGCCGCCGAACGAACGGCGGAATTGACGGCCTTTTCCATCACCGACGGCTTGGCATCCTCGCGCGCCTGACGGGCGGCTTCGCGCGCGGCTTCCTTTGCGGCGAGCGCATCAGCCTTGGCGCGTTCCTTGGCGGCAATGGCTTCCTGCTTGGCGGCCTCTTCCTGCGCCTGCGACGCGGCTGCGGCAGCACTCGCCTGTTCGCCGCGCGCTTTCAGGATTTCCTCAGCGGATTCGCGGTCGATCAGCGCGTCATATTTGTCACCCACTGCGTCGGTGGAAATCATGATCTTGCGCTCTTCGGGTGTCAGCGGCCCGGTGCGAGAGGCCGGCGGCTTGATCAATGTGCGTTCCACCGGCGTAGGTGAACCATCGGCCTGCAAGACGGAGACCAGTGCTTCACCAATCTTCAGCTCGGTGATTGCCGTCGCCACATCCACGCCGGGGTTCGCGCGGAAGGTTTCCGCCGCCGCGCGGATCGCCTTTTCATCGCGCGGCGTGAAGGCGTTCAGCTTATGCTGCACACGGTTGTTGAGCTGGCCCGCCACCGTTTCGGGAATGTCGATGGGGTTCTGCGTGATGAAATACACGCCAACGCCCTTGGAGCGGATCAGCCGCACCACCTGTTCGATCTTTTCAAGCAAGGCCTTGGGCGATTCGTTAAACAGCAAATGCGCTTCATCAAAGAAGAAGACGAGCTTTGGCTTGTCTGGATCGCCCACTTCGGGAAGCAGTTCGAACAGTTCGGACAGCAGCCAGAGCAGGAAGGTGGAATAGAGCTTGGGGCTCGCCATCAATTTGTCAGCGGCGAGGATGTTGATCACCCCGCGCCCCTTGTCATCGGTGACGAAGAAATCATCGAGATCGAGCGCAGGCTCGCCAAAAAAGGCATCGCCACCCTGGGTGCGCAGCTGCAGCAAGGAGCGCTGGATCGCGCCCACGCTCTGCTTGGACACATTGCCATACGTGGCGGTCAGTTCATCCGCACGTTCCGCAACATTCAAGAGCATCTGTTGCAAATCATCGAGATCGAGCAGCAGCAACCCCTCCTGATCCGCCACATGGAAAGCGATGGTCAGAACGCCTTCCTGCACCTCGTTCAGGTCCATCAGGCGAGAGAGCAGCAGCGGCCCCATTTCCGAAATGGTGGTGCGGATAGGGTGGCCCTGTTCACCGAACAAATCCCAGAACTGAACGCTGTTTTCAGCATAGGCCCAATCGCTGTCACCAATCTCGGCAGCGCGGTCGGCAAAGATCTGGTGGTTCTTCTGCTGGGGAGAGCCCGCCATCGCCATGCCGGACAAATCACCCTTCACGTCAGACACGAACACGGGCACACCCGCCCGCGCAAAGCCTTCGGCCATCACTTGCAACGTGATCGTCTTCCCGGTGCCGGTCGCGCCCGCGATCAGCCCGTGCCGGTTGGCGCGCTTGAAATTGATGACCTGCCGGGCACCGCCCCCGGTGCCGATGAAAAGACCCTCGTCTGCCACGCTTGCCTGCTCCCTGTGATACGCGATTGGAGAATGTGCGGCCTGTGTAGTGCGCGATGCAGGCAATGGGAAGCGGCGTGGTGCGTCCGCCGTGCTGCACAAGCATTAGGTCGTGTCTCGGTTTGAATTTGATCGGGAAGACACTGATCCTCCCCATCGCCTTGCGATGGGGAGGTGGCATCGCGCAGCGATGACGGAGGGGAAGAGTTGTCCCACCAATAGCCCCTCCACCATGCTTCGCATGGTCCCCCTCCCCATCGCAAGGCGATGGGGAGGATATGCCCGACTGAGCAGTTGAAATTCAGACTGAGACACGAACAAGCATTAGCCTGATCTTAGGGCGTTCCTCCTATGACTCACCTTGGAGGAGTTCAGAATGCCCGCATTTCTCAAACTATATCTGCTGATTACAGGCATCATGTCCCTGATTGTCATGGCGATGCCGTGGCTCGTCGTGCTGGGCTATTTCTTCCTGTTGGTGCCGGGCCTTATCCTCTCCTTAATGCCCACGGCCTTTCTGTGGGGCTTGATTTACGCGGCCTCACGCTGGGCCTTGTGTTTTGTGATGCCGGAAAAGGCGGCGACTGTGGCAGGCTTCGCGCTGCTGGCGTTGATCGTCTGCCTAATTCCGCAGCCCTCCATTCTCGCTGCAAAACGCGCGTTGAAGTCGCATCATCTCGATGATGTCGAAGCCAAGGGTCTGATCCGGCCCAAGGGCCATATCCGTATCGAGGTCAATTCGCCCGGATGGGACAACGCCAATAAAGGCAACAGCAAATTCCGCCCCTTCAAATGCAATGCGCGCTGTCTCGCGCTGTTGTTCGAACCCGGCGTGGAAAGCGTCACCGTCAACAGCTTCGACCGCCTTGATGGCCCAAGCTTTGAGGCGCTGAAGAATGGCAAGTCCGTGCTCGACCCGCTGGCCTATACCTATCGCCTTGTCCCCAAGGCCGAATGCGACGGCAAAGGCCTGATCGTCGAACCTCAGGATGGCCATTTTGCCAAGACCCGCGAGGAGGGCCGCGCCCAATCCATGGAATGGATGCAGCGGCTGAGCAGCGACGTTTGCCTGATCGGAGAAGCGCCGCGCGCGGATTATGACATGCTGCTGCGCATGGGGGACTGGATGTCCGGCCCCTGGGTGAAGGACATGTCCTTTCGGCAGCCGCCGGTAGAAATCAGCCTCGCCGAAATTCTGCGCGGAGATGGAACCGTGCTGTTCCGCAAGGCGCCCATCTTTACCCGCCACCTCTCCATGCCGTTCTACATTGGCATGGATGGTGGCATGGAGAATTACCGGTTCGTCCTGGCGCGGTCTGCCACGATAAAGCGCGCGCCAGACTGGTCAGACTCGCTGAAAGCGGTCGATGCCGTGCTTGATGTCAAACGCACAGGCGATCCGGCGGTGGCTCTGGCCGCGATGCGCACCGCGCTGGCCTCCACGCTCGCTGATCCTGCCGCAACGGCTGATGCCCCGGCATTCAAGAGCATTGGCGATTATCTGGCGACGCTCCAGCAAGCCGAAGCGACACCGGGCGATGTGGCGCTAATTGAAGAACTGATTGTCGATCCCCGCATCTCGGAACTGGAGGGAGCTTGGCATCTGCCCAAAATTCTGGATGCGGCTGCGCTCAATCGCTTGCGCCCGCTGATGGCCCGCAAATTGCTTGCCACCGGACCTAACGTCCGACCGGATAGGGGCGTGTTCATGGGTGCTTATGCAGACTGGCCCAAAGGCGCGTTCGCCACACTCTATCCCGAAGAAGAGACGCTGCTTGATGATGCGGTGGCGCGGCGGCGGGCGAAAGGCCTGATTCGCCGCCTTTCAGACCAGAAGGGCACTGCCGCACCACGCCTTGCGGCCATGATCGAATCCCAGCTCGAAAGGCTGGGTGGTTTTGACAGAAAGGACCGGCGCCTACCCTCATTAGAGCGTGACTATGGCTATGGCGCGCATACCGGGGTCATTTCAGCCGCCGTCGACGCGCTGTGCGTCATCGGGCCGGATGCCGCGCCCGTGCTGCCGCGCCTGATTGCGCTGGAAAGAAGCCCCTATGCGGAGAAACTGGTAGATGATGACTGGAAGAAGATGACGGCCCGCTTGGGAAGGCCCATTTCCGAAATCAGAAAACCCGCAGGCCTCTCTGGAACTGACGAGAAATACCAGAAGAGACTGGCAGAATTTCTGGCTCGCTATCGCGAGGATCGCGGCTGCTAATTTGACGCGCATCGTTCATGCGCATAATCTGTGCGCATGAATGCCCTACCCCCTCGCCCGCGCCGCCGCGCGACCAACATCACGCTGGATGCCACTCTGCTCGCCGAGGCCAAGGCGGCGGGCATCAACATCTCGCAAGCTTGCGAAAATGGGCTGGCGCGCGAACTCAAGGCCGCGCGTGAAGCGCAATGGTTGGAGGAGAATAAGGCGGCGTTGGAATGGGCCAATCGCTGGGTGGAGGAAAATGGACTTCCGCTCGAAGAGTATCGCATGTTCTGATGGCGCAGTTTGATGTTCACAAATTGCCCGGCAAGGGCGGGTTGGTCGTCAATTGCCAAAGCGATTTGCTGAGCGATTATGAGACGCGCTTTGTCATCCCCTTGATCGCGGTGGAAACGGGTGCGATCCCGGCATCACGGCTAAACCCGCGCCTGACAGTCAAAGGGCGAGCCATGCTTCTCTACACGCAATATGCCGCCGCCGTAAAACGCACCGCGCTCGGCCCCACCATCGCGTCGCTCGATGCCGATCATCTGGAGATCAAGGCCGCGCTTGATATGCTGATTTCAGGGATTTGAAACGGGGGTGAGTGGGTCCACCGATTACCGTTCGTCCTGAGCTTGTCGAAGGACTGTTTTACCCCTTCAGCGCCGCAGGAAGGAAGGACAGCCCTTCGACAAGCTCAGGGCGAACGGGGTGGGGGTGGTTGCGCTTTGACCGAAACACCTGTGCTCCGGCCTTGAGCCGGAGCCCTGCGTGGGTCTGGCACAGATGCTTGTTTCACGCCGCACGGCTCCGGCCTCCGCCGGAGCACAGATGTTGCTTCAGGCCGTGCCCCCCACGGTCAGCCCTTCCACGAGCAAAGTCGGCTGGCCCACGCCCGCAGGCACGCTCTGGCCGCCCTTGCCGCACACGCCGACGCCTTCATCCAGCGCCATGTCGTTGCCGATGCCGATCACCTTGGTCAGCACGGTCGGCCCGTCACCGATCAGCGTCGCGCCCTTGATGGGGGCACCCAGTTTGCCGTTCTCGATCTTGTACGCCTCGGTGCAGCTGAACACGAATTTGCCGGAGACGATATCCACCTGCCCGCCGCCAAAGCTCTTGGCGAAAATGCCGGTCTTCACGCGAGAAAGGAGCTCGGCGGGATCATCCGCACCGCCGCGCATATAGGTGTTGGTCATGCGCGGCATCGGCACATGAGCGAAGCTTTCACGCCGTCCGTTGCCGGTGGGCTCCACGCCCATCAGCCGCGCGTTGAGCCGATCCTGCATATAGCCCTTGAGGATACCATCCTCAATCAGCACCGTCTCCTGGGTCGGCGTGCCTTCATCGTCGATCGAGAGCGAGCCGCGCCGCGCATCCATCGCGCCATTATCGACCACCGTCACGCCCGATGCCGCCACGCGCTCGCCGATGCGGCCCGAGAAAGCGGAGCTGCCCTTGCGGTTGAAATCGCCTTCCAGACCATGCCCCACTGCTTCATGCAGCAGCACGCCGGGCCAGCCGGGGCCAAGCAGCACGGTGAACTCGCCCGCAGGCGCATCCACGCTGTCCAGATTGGCGAGCGCCTGTTTGAGCGCCTCGTCAATCGCGCGGTTCCACGTCTCCGGCTTGAACAGATCGTCATAGAGATACCGCCCGCCCAGCCCGAAGCTGCCGGATTCGCGGCGCCCGTTACTTTCCGCCACAATGCTGACATTCAGCCGCACCAGCGGGCGCACATCGGTGGCGACAAAGCCATCGGCGCGGACGATCTCGACCACGCCCCAAGAGCCTGAGAGCGCGACCGACACCTGCGCCACACGCGGATCGCGGGCGCGGGCGGCAGCATCGATGGTCTGGCACAGGTTCACCTTGTCCGCGAACGGGATCAGCCCCATCGGATCCTGATCGGTGTAAAGATGTCGGTTGTTCTGGCGCGGCGGCGGTGCGGCCTCACCTTTCGCGGGATCAAGCAGGGTCAGCGTCTCGCCCGCGCGGCGGATCGCGGCCTCGCTCAGTTCATTGGCATGGGCAAAGCCCGTCATTTCGCCAGACACCCCGCGCAGGCCAAAGCCTGCAGCGGTGGAATAGTCCGCCGTCTTCAACCGCCCATCGTCAAAGCTGAACGCTTCGGTGGCCCGATATTGCAGATAAAGTTCACCATCATCGCAGCGCGACAGGAGTTGCGCGGTCAGGCGGCGGGCGGCTTCGGGGTCCAGCCCATCCGGGCGGTAGAGGAAAGAGCGGGGATCAACAGTCATGCGCCCTATATAGGCACTCAAATCCGATTGCCTATCGCCAAAACCTACTGATAGTTCACCGTCAGCACATAGTTTCCGCTATAATC
>CALMZE010000100.1 GCA_937870585.1 uncultured Sphingomonadales bacterium
GCGACGGCCTTTGCCGAAAAGCGCAAGCCCAACTGGAAGGGCAAGTAAGATGACCCGCCCGGCGAGCGACGGAGATATCCTGCTCGCCGGAGCATCGGGACTGGTGGGCGGGCTTCTGGCGAACAGGCTGGAGCCCGCCCGTCTTGTCTGTATCGGGCGGCGGCGCATTGATGGCTTGCCTGATGGCGTCCGTCAGATCGTGGCGGACCCGCAGGATTGGGCGGCGGAAATTGCGCGGTTACAACCTGCCATTGCTGTGTCCGCCCTCGGCACGACGATCCGCACCGCAGGATCGCAGGCCGCCTTTGCCGCGATTGATCATGATCTGGTGGTGGCATTCGCCCGCGCCGCGCGAGGTGCCGGAGCGCGGCAATTTCTGATGGTGTCCTCGGTTGGTGCGTCGGCACAGAGCCGGAATTTCTATCTCTCAACCAAGGGCAAGGCGGAGGACGCGGTGCGCGGGCTTGGCTTTGACCGGGTGGACATCATGCGCCCCGGACTTTTGCGCGGGGATCGCGCGGAGAGCCGTCCCGGAGAGCGGATTGCCATCGCCGTGAGTCCGTTGACCGACCTGCTCACGCCGCGCGCATTCGACAAATATCGCTCGATTGCAGCGGCAGATGTGGCTGGAGCGATGGCGCGGCTTTGTGGTGTGGGCGAGCCGGGGGCATTCGCGCATCACAATCGGGAGATGATGGGGCTTAGAGCTTAGCGCCCCACAAAAATCGCGCTCGCCTGCTCATGGTCGCTCACTTTATCGACATCAATCGCGGCTTCAGCCTGCGGCATCGGCACAAGGCGCGCGGCAAAGCCCATACGCCGCCCCACTTTCGCCAACCCTTCACCCAGCCCAATCGTTCGCGTCAGCGCGCGCAGGGCGAGCCAAGGGCCGAAATGCAGGAAGAGCTTCCACGCGGTCTTGCGGTCCTGCTCAGCGGCAGACCAGAGCGTGAGCGCGGCCTTGGCTGCTGGATCGCCCAGTGCAAACAGGTTCGCGCCGGACCATTGCCCGTCGCGGAATTTCAGCCAGGTGCGCTTATTCTCCGGGTAAGCGGCCTGCATCACGCCGCGCTCCACCATGCCGACCGCGAGCCCTGCGCCGTCCGCGCCGCGCAGAAAGGTATCTATCATTTCGACCGTCAGCAGCGGATGATCCGCCGTGGTGACGAAGACCGGCCAGATCGTATCGCCCACCGCGTCGATCTGTGAGAGGATGGATGTGGAAATGCCGGCATTGCTCGTGGCGAACTCTGCGCCGCCCCCCGCCTCCACCGCCGCGCGCAGCACTTCAGTCTCCTGCGCCAGCACAATGATCCGCGCGAAACGCCCACTGGCATTCAGCGTGCGCACCACATGCGTCACCATCGCCTCGCCACAAAAGGGCACGAGCGCCTTCCATGTGCCGCCAAAGGCTGCCGCGAGCGCGTCCGTCCCCGGTCTTTGACCCGCCAGAATCAGCGCCGTCCATGCTTTTTCGGTGTTCGTCATGATTTGGCCCCAAATATGGTTTCTAGGCGAAGCTGAGTGACCGCGCTTAAGGATGATTGACCAGATGTATCAACAGGAAATGGCGGCCTCGGGTAAGAAGCTCTTTTTTGTCCGTGGCACCTATATCTACATTGTGATCGCCATTTCCACGCTGATCGCGCTGTGCCAGCGGGACATTGGCCCTTTTGCCGATGCCGCAAAGGATTGCGCGTGGTTCTGGGCATCGTTCGGCGTGGCGAGTGCGGGGGCCATCGTCCGCGTCTTCACCAGTGGCTGGGCGGCGCTTGGCACTTCGGGCCGCGCCAAGGTGGCGGCAGAGGCGAAGGAACTCAACACCACCGGGCCATACTCGCTGGTGCGCAACCCGCTTTATGTCGGGCGTATCCTGAACTTCACCGGCCTCGCCATGCTGTCAGGCAGCTGGGTGTTCGGTGCGATTGTCTTCCTGCTGGCGATCCTGATTTACGAACGCATTTCGGTCTATGAGGAAGAATTCCTCAAGCAGACCTTTGGGGATGCGCACACCGCCTGGGCGCAGTCCGTGCCCGCCTTGCTGCCGCGCCTGACGGGCTGGGTTCCGCCCAAATATCCCTTCTGGTGGAAGCGCATGATCTGGCGCGAACAGAATAAGCTGTTCCTGCTGGCGACCACGGTGTTCCTCACATGGTTCGCGCGCACCGGCTTTGACACCACGCAGCTCGTCGGCCCGTGGGTGACGGCTTATGGCGCACTGGTGGTGATCCGCTTCATCATTGGCGGTCTCAAAATGATCGGCTTCTTCAAGGAACTCAGCTGACCATGGCGCGCATGGCTCCCCTCATCGCGGTGATCGGGTGCGACGGTTCGGGCAAGTCCACCGTTTCGTCTGATCTGATCGCGTGGGTGGGCCAGCATTATGGCCGCACCTCTGGCAGCTATCTGGGCCTGAAATCAGGGGCGATTGGCAACTGGATCAAGGGCTTGCCGCTCATTGGCCCGCCGGTGGAGCGTGCCTTGCAAAAGCGGGCAAAGCAGGCGCGATCCAAGACTGGCAAGATCGCAGGCCTGCCCACGGCATTGGTGCTCTACGGCTTCTCATTGCTGCGCGAACTCCGTTTCAAGCGGATGCTGGCGCTGCGCGAACAGAGCGTCATCGTGGTGGCGGATCGCTATCCGCAGGTGGAAGTGCCGGGCTTTTATGATGGGCCGGGGCTCTCTGCCGCGCCAAGCCGCAGCCGCTTTGTCCGCTTTCTGGCGGACCGTGAGGCGGGGCTGTATCGCTGGATGGCGGGGGTCAAGCCCGATCTGGTGATCCGTCTCAATGTTGATCTGGATACGGCGCGCGCGCGCAAGCCTGATCATGCCGATGAGCTGCTCGCGCAGAAAATTGCCGTCACGCCCAAGCTGACCTTTGGCGGTGCGGAACTGATCGAGCTGGACAGCAGCAAGCCACTCGATACCGTGCTGGAGTCAGCGCGACAGGCTGTGGCCGCCAAGCTCGACGCAATGGGTTATGCGCGTGAGGACGAGATCGCGGCCTGAGCCCATTTGTTGATAAAGATCATGGCGTTACGGCATCCAGCCTGATTAGTTCCGCGCATGATTGCGGAGGCGATTTCAGACGGAGCGGCACAATGGCGCAACTGGCAGATACCCGGACCGAGGCCAATTTGAGGGACGCGTTCGCGCGCGAGAGCGAAGCAAACCGGCGTTTTCTCTATTATGCACAGCAGGCAGACAGCGAAGGGCTGGCCGATGTGGCCGCGCTGTTTCGCACATTGGCAGAAGGGGAAGCGGGCCATGCCTTTGGGCATCTGGCCTTTCTGGAGGATTCCGATGAATCGGGGCGGAGCGCGGGGCCGGGGCGGACGCAGGACAATTTGCGGCGTGCAGCGGAGCGCGAAGCGTCTGAGGCGGAAAGCTTTTATCCGGATTTGGCGCGTCAGGCGCGCGAAGAGGGCTTTGCCGATATTGCCGAATGGTTCGACACATTGGCCAAGGCTGAAGAGCGCCACGCCATCAAACTGCGCGAGACGCTCTTTTCCATGGGCTGAGTGTCAGACGTCAAAGCCCTGCAAGGCCGGGCCGGATCGCCTTGGACATGTCGGGGGCCGCAAATCCGCACGGAGAATTGCCTGATTTGACGCCCGCCATGCAGGCCCCAAAACCATTCGAGGCTCGCATCGCAGCCGGGCTTCCTGCCGGAGCCGCTGCCCGCGCCTTGGCCTCATGCGCGGCCTGTTCGGCAACGCCTGCTGCCTGCGCTGCGGCCTGAGCGGCCTGATCCGCCGCCTTGCGGGCATCAGCAGCGGACATGCCGCCTTGCAGATAATAGCGCAGCAGCTCTGACCGATACTGCGCGAGATTGCGCTTCTCTTCCGCCAGCTTTTCTGCATCGATGCGCGCCTGTTCGGCATCCAGTTCGGCTTCGAACTGAGCCTGATCGGTGCTGCCGCCTTCGCAGAATTGGCCATTGTCAGACATGATCAGGAAGGCACCATCCAGCTTGCTGGGATCAGACGAGCAGCGCGCCGAGGCCGTGGCGGGCTGGGCCAGACAGGCCAGCCCCAGTGCCGCGATGGTCAGAGAGAAAGAGGTTTTCATGATGCGATCCAATCGATTCAAAATCCGGCAAGGGCGTGGTCGATCATCACCTTGCACCCCTGGGCGTCGCGCCCCTGTGATTTGCAGTCATCCATGGCCATTTGCCGGGCCATTTCCTTGGCCAGCTGGCCGCCCTTTTGCGCGTGGCGGGCGCACAGGGCAGAGCCATCCTCACCCTGACGCGCGGCGGCCTCGACACAACCTTGATAAAAAGCCTGGCTGCCCATGCCGCCGGGAACGGAAACGGGCCGTGATGCCAACATGGCTAAACGCCGCTGTTCTGCATCAGCACGGTCCTGCTCCCGCTTGCGCTCTGCATCGAACCGCGCCTGATCGGCTTCGGTCATCTCGCAAAATTCGCCCTTTTCGTTGATCGAAAAGGTGGTGCCCTTGAGGTCTGATTCATTCTTTGAGCACACCTCGCGCATCTCTGCACCCGCGTGGGATGCAGCAAAGGCAACAAGGCCAGCAGCCATCAGAAGGACAGTCTTTCTCATTCAGACACCGCAAAAAGAACAGGTTCAGCCTGCCGGTGATACGCGTGAGCGGGTAAAACCCGTGTGGAGCAGCATGATGAATCGCGCGTTTACCTCTTGCGCCATTGTGGAGGGCGGCACGGCCCCTTACATGCGGCCCATGAAGCGTATTCTTCCTGTGGTGCTGGTGCTGTTCGCCTTGGCTGGCGCGGCGTTTTATTGGGTGCAGCGCGCAGTTGATCCGCCAGTGGAAACCATCGTTGCCTCCAGCCTCAAATCGCTGCACGAGCAGAACCGTCTTTCTGCCTTCGCCGCGCGCTTTGTGACGGTGGTGACGAGCCGCAAGGATCAGTTCGGCCTGTCGGCACAAAAGACTCTGATCCTGCCCGCTATGGTCCGCTACGAGGTTGACCTTGCCAAGCTGAAACAGGCT
>CALMZE010000101.1 GCA_937870585.1 uncultured Sphingomonadales bacterium
GGTCAGGTAGATCGCGTCGGCGACATCATGGACATGAAACTCGTCGAAGAAGACGGCGTCCGTTGGTCCGATGACCGATCGTATCGCCTCGGAATGCGATCGCCCCGAGTGCGCGATATGTGACTGGACCCCGGCCAGGAAATCGTGGAAGTGGACGCGAGTCTTGTGTTGCGTCGGGATCGCGTCGAAATACAGGGTGGCGCGCGCGGTTTTGCCTGAAGAATCGGGGGGGGATATGGGGGGGCATCCGGTCTCCCTCGTCTCGACGAACGCGCCCGCCACTGCGCAATCCGTCACAACGGCAGGCTATTGCGCGGTTGACGGCATTGGCGAGAAGATTCCGCTCGATGTCATGCCCGCCTCGGTTGCTTCCAAATTGCTCAATGATCTGGGCAAGGATGATTGGTCTTCACGCAATTTCCTTGAAAATTCCGGGCTGCCCCGCAATCTCCCGGCGGCTGGGGCTGAACGCGCGCAGGCGCTTTCAACCGTCATGGCTGTCAAGTGCCGCAGGCCGCTGCCTGCTGGCAAGGATGTGTCGCTCGTCTGGGCGGCAGGGATCAGCAGTGCATCGGGCAAATTGGCGGGGAAGGATCAGCGCTTCGATTTTTCGGTGCGGCGCGGGTTCACGGCGCGCTGGGTGTGCGGTCGCGTCAATCCGCAGGCCGGGTGCAATCCGGTTGAGGATGCAAGCGTCCAGTTTGCGTCGGACGTGCCCGTCGCGCAGGCCCTGGCCACGCGTCTGACTCTGGCAGACGGCACGGTGCTGAAGCCCGTGCTGGACAGCGATGATCGGAACCGGGCCGCAGTGGGCCAAGTCAATTTCAAGGCACCGCTGCTCTCCGCTGGTCCGGCAAAGGTGACGCTTGCTGCCGGATTGAAAGATGAAAGCGGTCGCCTGCTCGCCAATGCGGCGCGCTTCCCATTGACGGTCAAGATTGATACGCCGCCGCCGCTTGTGAAGTTCGCAGCCCCCTTCGGCATTCTAGAAGCCAAGGAAGGCGGCATTCTGCCTGTCACCGTGCGCGCTGTTGAACCGCAGCTCGCCCAGACTGTCACCGGCGTGAAGGGCGATCGCCTGCGCGTTGACGCGAGCGATGGTGAGATCGCGGCTTGGCTCCGCAAGGTCGATGAAGCCGATGATACGGACATCGAAACGCAGGAAATCGGTAAAGACAAGACCATCGACATTGATCACACCGGCACCAAGTCTCTGCTGAAAGGGCAGGGCCAGACGATCAAGATGGCGCTGCCCGGCAAGGGCAAGGATTTCGAGGTCGTTGGCATTCCGCTGACCGAGCCCGGCTTTTATGTCGTCGAACTGGCGAGCCCGGCGCTGGGTGCTTCGTTGTTGGGTCGTCCGGTTACGCGCTATGTGTCCGCCGCCGCGCTCGTCACCAACATGGCAGTGCATTTCAAATGGGGTGGCGAGAAGTCGCTCGCTTGGGTCACAACGCTTGATGGGGCTGCTGCGGTTGCAGGGGCGGACGTGCGCGTGTCAGACAGTTGCACAGGCGCGCAGATCGCGCGCGGCACGACCGACGCGCAGGGCCGCCTGATAGTCTCCGGCCTGCCGCAGCCCGATACCTATCTCAGCTGTTCGGGCAGCGACCATCCGCTGATGATTTCGGCGCGCAAGGATGGCGATTTCAGCTTCACCCTGACCGAATGGGATGATGGCATCGCGCCCTATGATTTTGATCTGAACTTCGGCCACAGCGAGCCCAATGGCGTGATCCATACGGTGTTTGATCGCACGCTGATCCGTCAGGGTGAGACGATCAACATGAAGTTCATCGCGCGCCGCCCGATTGGCGATGGCTTTGCAGTCGATGGGGGCATCAAGGGCAAGCTGGTGCTGGCGCATAACGGCTCTGACACCGAATTTTCCATGCCGCTGAGCATTGGTGCGGATGGTATCGGTGAAGCCAGTTGGGCTGCTCCGCAAGGCGCGCCGATGGGCGATTATTCGATGCGCATCGTGCGCGGCAAGGAGGACAGCATCTACCTCGATCAGACGTTCAAGGTTGATGAATTCCGCCTGCCGACAATGAAGGCGAGCATCGCCGGGCCGAAGGACACGCAAGTGCGCCCGGTGCAGGTGCCGCTCAATCTGTTCGTGGGTTTCCTCTCGGGCGGCGCTGCCTCCAACATGCCGGTCAACGTCCGCACGGCCTATCGCCGGATTGATACCACGCCCGACGGTTATGATGATGGCTGGAGCTTTGGTGGTCGGGCGGTGACCGAGGGCACGATTCCGCTCAATTCAGACAATGAAGAGCCGGATGTGCCGCTGCCGAACGCGCAGACTTTGCCTGCCACGCTCGGCGCGGATGGCACAGCACGCGTGGGCATTGATGTCGGCCTGCCCGTCGAAAGCGAAACGGCGATGATGGTCGAAATGGACTATCAGGATGCCAATGGCGAAACGCTGACTGCCAGCCGAACAGTTCCACTGCTGCCCGCCGCTGTCCGCCTCGGCCTCAAGACCGATGGCTGGATCATGAAGCAGGACGATCTGCGCCTGCGCTTTGTGGTGCTCGACACCGATGGCCTGCCTGTGAAGGGCAAGCCGGTGTCTGTGGCCGTCTATAATCGTGAAATCCTGACGGCCCGGCGACGGCTGATTGGCGGTTTCTACGCCTATGACAATCAGATGCGCACCACGAAGCTGGGCGCGGCTTGCTCTGCGACCACTGATGCGCTGGGCATGGCCTCCTGCTCGCTCGCGCCCAATATGTCCGGCGAAGTGACGGTCGTTGCCTCCACTACGGACAGCAACGGCAATGTCGCCCGCGCGGTCAAGTCGGTCTGGCTGGCGGGTGAGGATGACTGGTGGTTCGGCGGTGACAATGGTGACCGTATGGACGTGGTCCCCGAAGCGCGCAGCTACAAGGCGGGTGAAACGGCCAAGTTCCAAGTGCGGATGCCCTTCCGCGAAGCCACGGCACTGGTGACGGTAGAGCGCGAAGGCGTGCTTTCCAGCTTTGTCACCAACCTGTCCGGCAAAAACCCGGTCGTCTCTGTGCCGATGCCTGCGCAATATGCGCCCGATGTTTATGTCTCGGTGTTGGCCGTGCGCGGTCGCATCGGCGGGGGGGAACTGTAGGCGGGGGGGGGCGCGAGCAGAGAGGGCCGATCCTTCCCCAACGAGGAAGGGTACCTAGCCCCCCCGCCTGACGTACCTGCCTA
>CALMZE010000102.1 GCA_937870585.1 uncultured Sphingomonadales bacterium
CTGAAAGATGCCGATGCGCGCATTGATGGCGTGATGTGGAAGGGCAATGCGGCACGGCTGGCGTTCGTGCCGTCTGACGGGGTGGAGGTGATCGCCACGGGCAAGCTCACCACCTATCCGGGGCGCTCCAATTATCAGATCGTCATGGAGAGCATGGAGATTGCGGGCGAAGGCGCGCTGCTGGCTCTGCTGGAGAAGCTGAAAGCGCGGCTGGCGGCGGAAGGGCTGTTTTCGCCCGAACGCAAGCAGCGGCTTCCCTATCTGCCGCGCACCATCGGCGTGGTGACTTCGCCGACCGGGGCCGTGATCCGCGACATTTTGCACAGGCTGGAGGATCGCTGCCCGACGCGCGTCATCGTCTGGCCGGTTCTGGTGCAGGGGCAGGGGAGTGCCGCGCAGGTGGCGGCAGCCGTGAACGGCTTCTCCGCGATGGAAGGGCCGGATCGTCCCGATCTGGTGATCGTCGCGCGCGGCGGCGGCTCTATCGAGGATTTGTGGGGATTTAACGAGGAAGTGGTGGTGCGTGCGGTGGCGGCTTGCTCCATCCCCATCATCTCGGCTGTGGGCCATGAGACGGACACGACGCTCTGTGATTTCGCGGCAGATGTGCGCGCGCCCACGCCGACCGCAGCCGCGGAAATGGCGGTGCCGGTCAAGGCCGAATTGCAGGCCGGGCTGGGCGTGCTGGGTGCGCGCAGTCTGCGGGCATTGACGCGTTATCGCGAGCGCGCGGGCGAACGGCTCGCCTTCCTGACGCACCGGATGCCAACGCCGGATTCACTGCTCGGCCCGCAACGGCAGCGCGTGGATGATATGGGCGACCGTGCCCGGCGCGCGCTGGGGCGGGTGGCCGCCGATGCGCGCGGTGATCTCGCTTCAGTATCGGGGCGACTGCGCCCGGCTATGCTGATACGCAAGGTGGACGATGCGCAGCGCCGGCTGGATCAGTTGTGGCGCGTGGCCGTCACGCTCAATCCGGACAATGTGCTCCAGCGCGGCTATGCCCGGGTGGAGCGCCGCAGCGATGGGGCCACGCTCTCCCATGCAGGAGACGCGCGCAAGGCCGGGGCGCTCAGGCTGCGCTTTGCCGATGGGGCGGTGGATGTGCAGGTGGCTGGACGAATGCCTGGCTCCACGTTGGGAAGTCGAAGCAAGACTGAACAAGGCAGTTTGTTTTAGCGTCACCGAACTGCAGTGCCGTTCGTCCTGAGCTTGTCGAAGGACTGCTTTTCTTCTGTCTGAAAGACAGGCAAAAGGGGACGAAGGGCAGGGCTTCGACAAGCTCAGCCCGAACGGCTTTTGAGAATAGGACAGGTTAGACATGTTGATGAGACAGGGCGGGCGCGAAGCGCGGCTGCACTATATGGCCAATGGCTTCCGGATGCTGGTGCAGGGCGATCATGTGAAATGCGCGCTGTCCGGCGCGGCGATTCCGCTGGAAGAGGTCCGCTATTGGAGCGTGGCGAAACAGCAGCCTTATGCCACGCCGGAACTGGCCACAAAGGCCGCACTGGAAGGATGATCCCCTCATGTCTGGCTTGCGTATCTGTGCCATTCTTCTTGCCGGGGTGATGCCGGTTTCGTGCGATGCGGCAGCGCCGCCAAAGGCTCCGGTCAAGGCCGTGGCCAAGCCCGCCGCGCCTGCGGTCCGCGCCGCGCCGCAATCGATCGGCGTGTTCCGGCTGGATCGTGCGCCGCAGCAGGGCAGCATTTCGCGCGGCACCGTGCCGCCCGATACGATCCGGCTGGTAATGAACGGGCAGGACGTGGAGTTTGCGCCAGACGGCAAGTTCGTGATCGGCTTCGGCCGGGACTTTGATGCGACCGCGATTATCGTTGCCTATCTTGGCAATGGCCAGTCTGTTTCCGAGCGGCAGGCTGTGGCGAAGCGGGCCTGGAAGATCGAAAGCCTCGCCACGGTGCGCCGCTATTCGCAGCCCGATGCAGAGTTTCAGGCGCGCAGGCCGGGTGAACTCGCCCAGATCAACGCCGCGCGGCGGGCCAATATAGACTCCAATGGCTGGCGGCAGCAGCTGATCTGGCCCGCCAAGGGCAGGATTTCCGGCTTTTTCGGATCGCAGCGCATCTATGCCGGAGAACCGGGATCGCCCCACTCGGGCGTCGACGTGGCAGGTGGGGCAGGCGCTCCGGTCGTTGCCCCTGCCGATGGCGTCGTGACGCTGGCGGCGGCCTCTCCCTTTACGCTCGAAGGCAATTTGCTGATCATCGATCATGGCATGGGGCTGGACAGCGCGTTTCTGCATCTGTCCAAAATCCATGTGAAGCAGGGCGATGTGGTCAAGCAAGGGCAGCTGGTCGGCGCGATTGGCGCGACCGGTCGTGCGAGCGGGCCGCATCTTCATTGGGGCATGAAGTGGAACAATGAACGCATTGATCCGCAGCCGCTCGCCGGGCCGATGCCATTGGGGCAGTAGCGGCGTAGGCTCGCAAAACTTGACGGCGGGCCTTTTTGCGCTTCAGGGAAGCCCCGATAAATTTGGGAGTGAGACATGAGCTTCGCTGCAGCGCGTATGCGCCGGGCGGTTGCTGCGCCATTGCTGTTGAGCGGGGCCTGCTGGGCCTTGCCCGCCAAGGCACAACGCACCGATAACAACGCCGTCACCGCCGCGCAGGATGCGTTTGGCTCATCGGTGGGCGATGAAAAGATCGGCATCTATAATTCAGAGGATGTGCGCGGTTTTTCTCCGGTGGCGGCGGGCAATGTCCGCATCGAGGGCCTGTATTTCGATCAGCAGAGCCATGTGACCGACCGTTTGCTGGATGGCACCACCGTGCGCGTGGGGCTGACGGCGCAGGGCTATCCCTTTCCCGCGCCCACTGGCATTGCCGATTATACGCTGCGCAAAGCCGGGGCCAAGCGGGTTTTCTCGTTGGGGCTGACCTGGGGGCCGCTGGGCGGCAAGGTCGCCGAAATCGACGCGGAACTGCCCTTGGTTGGCGAAACATTGGGCCTTACGGTGGGCGGCGGCATCTTTCGGGAGAGCAATTCGAACGGAACGGCCAGCAAGATTGAATCCATCGCTGGTTCACTCCGCTTTGCGCCATCGCCGGATTTTTCGATCCAGCCCTTTTTCAGCCAGATCGACATTCGCAGCGATGAAGTGTCCAGTCTGTTGTTCACGCGGCAGGAGGCTCTGCCAGACGCGATTCCGCGCGCGCGCTTCTTCGGGCAGAAATGGGCCGATTTCTCAGGCCAAATTCGCAACTACGGTGTGGTCAGCAAGGCCCGGTTCGCGGGGTTCGATGCCGCGCTTGGGGTGTTCCGTTCACAAATCAAGGTCGATACGGATTTCGCCGATCTGCTGCTCGATACCGAAGCCGATGGCCGCGTTGGCAAGCGGCTGATCTATGCGGATCGCGACAATTTCTACGGATCGACCTCGGGCGAGTTCCGCGTCTCTCGCAGCTTTGATGAAGGGGTGCGCCGCCATACGCTGCTCGCCACGCTCAAAGGGCGGCAATTGGCGCGGCGTTATGGCGGGACCGCGCTCATTGATCTGGGTGCGAGCTTTGCGGACCGGGAAGATTTCAGGCCTGAACCCGTGTTCACCACCGGCGCGAAATCACATGATCATGTCACGCAAAAGACGTGGGGGCTGGGTTATGATCTGCGCTGGAAAGGCTTGGGCGAATTTGGTGCGTCGATCCAGAAGAGCGATTATTCCAAGCGTGTGGAGGAACCGGGCGGTCGCGTGGCGCGGTCTCAGGATAATCCCTGGCTCTACAGCCTGACCGGTGCTGTGCATCTGGCTGAGCCGCTGGTGCTGTATGGCGGCATGGTGCGCGGGCTGGAAGAAAGCGACACCGCACCGCTGGAGGCTGTGAACGGCAATGCCGCGCCGCCTGCCATCCATACGCGACAGAAGGATTTCGGCCTGCGCTGGGCCATTACGCCGCGCATCTCCGCCGTGTTGGGCTGGTTCGATATTTCCAAGCCCTATTACGCGCTCGACAGCGTCCGTGTGTTTCGCGAACTGGGCGCCGTGCGCAAGCGCGGTGTGGAATTCTCGCTGTCAGGCACGCTCGCGCCGGGGCTCACAGTGGTGACGGGGGGTCTCTACAACAAGGCACAAGTCTCTGGCGAGGAGGTCGATCTGGGCCTGACAGGCAGCCGCCCGGCCGGCACGGCGCGGCTGCGGCTCTCGACCAACCTCAACTGGGAATTGCCCTGGCACAAGCCGCTGACGCTGACCGGACAGATCATAACTTTCACCCGCTGGGCGGCCAATTCGGCCAACAGCTATTATGTGCCGGGGCGCACCATCGTGCATATGGGCGCGCGCTACCGCTTTGATGTGGGAGACACGCACATGCTGTTGCGCGGCAAGGTGGAAAATCTGTTCAACACCTATGGCTGGACGGCAAGCAGCAGCGGCTTTGTGACGGCCAATCAGCCGCGCCGCTACTCGCTCTCGCTTGCGGTCGATCTGTAGAGCGCGCAATAGTGCGGCATTGATCTTAGCTGGAGTAGGCCATGGCTGGCGAAATCGCATCAAAGCAGCAATTGCGCATGGGGCTGGCCCGCTGGGCGATGGTGACAGTGCCAGCCATCGTGTTTCTGGGCTTCCTCTCTGGCAAGGCGGCGGGGCCAAGCGGCGATAGTCGCTGGTATCAGGGGCTCGCCAAGCCCGATTTCCAGCCGCCGGCCTGGGTGTTTCCGATTGCGTGGACGATCCTTTACATCCTGCTTGGCGTGGCGCTGGCGATGATCCTCAATGCGCGCGGGGCGAAGTGGCGCGGTCTGGCGCTCAGCCTGTTTGCGTTTCAGATGATGCTCAACCTGCTCTGGTCTCCGCTCTTTTTCGGCGCCCATCAGGTCTCTGCCGCCTTGCTGCTTCTGCTGATTTTGTTCGTGGCCGCAGCGATTTGCACAATCCTGTTCAAATCCATCCGCAAGATGGCGGGCTGGCTGATGCTGCCCTATCTGGCGTGGCTTGCCTTTGCGACTTTGCTCAATTTCGAGGTCGACCGGCTGAACCCCGATGCGGAGACGTTCATCGCGCCGGTGCCGCAGGCAGAGGTTATTCTGTAGCGTCTGCCGCAGCGGGCAGGGTCAGCACGAAGCGCGCGCCTTTGCCGGGCGCGCTGTCCACGATGATGTCTCCGCCCATGGCGCGGGCCAGACGGCGGGAGATGTAAAGGCCAAGCCCGCTGCCGCCCGGTTCGGTCGGGTCCACGCGCTCAAAGCGTTCGAAGATGCGGATCTGATCCTCTTCGGCAATGCCCTTGCCCATATCGGCGACCACGATGGCGCAGAGATCGCCTTCGCGTTCGGCGCGAATCCACACCATCCCGCCTTCGGGCGAATAGCGCACGGCGTTGCTGACAAGGTTGACCATGATCTGAAGCGCGCGGCGGAAATCGCCCAGCGCCATCAGTTCTTCATCTTCGGACGGCGCGTCGATGCGGACCTTGCTGTCAGCAGCGCGCACACCCAGCAGGCTCGCCGCGCGGCGGGCAATGTCGGACAGATCGAGCGGTTCGGTGGGAACGGTGAAATCGGGGCTTTCGACCGCATGGAGATCGGCCATGTCATCCACCAGTCCAAGCAGGTGGCGGCCTGCTGCGGCGATATCCTGCGCATAACCCGCATATTGCGGGTCCAGATCGCCCTCACGCGCCATCTTGATGGCGTCGGCTTCTCCGATGATGCGGGCGAGCGGGGTGCGGAGGGCCTTGTCCAGTTTCTCGACGAACGGCTGTGCGGGCGCACCTGGCGGGCTCGGATCGACGCGGGTCGGGCGACCGGCATGGATCGGGCGGGGATCTGCCCAGAGGAAGGTTCCGGCATAGCCTGTCACCTCGCCTTGCGCGCCGAGCGTCGCAGCGCCGATCAGGCAGCCGCGCGATCCGGGGAGCGCGCGCGATTCGACCGGCTGGCGGAAATGATCGCTGCCATCGGCGAGCGCGACCAGCAGCGGCAGTTCGCCATGTTCATCCTCGATCAGGCGGAACAGCCGGTTGAGTGGCGCACCGGTGCCATTCTCGATGCCCAGTGCCTCGTTCATGTCCGGAGACATATCTGTCATGACCAGCCGCAGATCGCATTGCCAGCGGCCATCGCCCTGCAATTGGGAAGAAAGCCGCGCGCGGCCCGCAGCCATGGCGGAATTGGTGCTCTCAACAGGCGCTTCCACCCAGCCGCCAATGGCCAGCCGGATCGTGCCTGCTTCCGGCACAGCGCGGACCCAGAGCTCCACATCATGATCGCCATCGGCCACCATGATCGTGCGGGAAATCGGCACGTTGAGCGTGCGCGCCAGCCGGATGACGGCGAAGAGCGGCGGCACGGCAATTTCGCCCGAAGGCTCGCCACCGGCAGCAATCTGGAGTGCCAGCAGGCGCGGATCGGCAGAGATCAGCCGACCATCGCGATCAACGCGGCCTGTGACCATGATCTGATCGGTGCTGGTCATGCGGAAGTCCGCTGGGAAGAGTGAAAGCGCGCCATGGAGCCTCCCATAAACGCAGCTTGGTTAACGTGACGCTAAGGCTGGCGCGACCGTTCTGCGTCCAGGCGGGAGGCGAGGGCGTGAATGATGCCCAAGGCCAGTCCGATCAGGGATTGCCCGGTCGCGATCCCGGCCAGCGTGAACAACATCGCGCTCGATCCATCCGCAGACCAGGCGCGGATTTTCGGCAGCGGTCGCAACAGGCTCGCCAACCACATGGCGGCCACAATCGCGGCATGATCGCCGCTCGCCCAGCTCGCATAAAATCCGCTCGCCACAATTCCGGTGGCGGCGGCCCAGCGCCGGGCGCGGGCGAACAGGCCCAGCCCCCGAAACCGCCCGATGGGCAGGCTGGTGAGCGGGCGGGCGATAGCCTCCAGCAGGGATGCGAGCAGAAGCAGCGCAAGCCCGGTTGCGCTCCAGCCCGCCAGCGCGGTGAGCACGCCCACGCCTGCCGTCACAATGGGGGCCGGGTCTGCAAAGGGGATCAATGCCGGAGCGCGCAACACATACGGGGCGAGCCAGTTGCCCGTGCGGGCAATCCATGAGGAGACAAGGCCTTCGTCAGCGGGCACAGTGCGTTGCCCGAGCAAGGTGCGGGAGCGGAGGAGCGCGTGCGCGCCATCCTGCACAGGGCGCAGCGCGGCTTCATCCGTCGCGGATACCAGCAGCGCCTCTTGCTGCACGGCACGGCGCAGCAGCGTGGAGGCAAAATCCCAATCGCCGAGCATCGCGCTCGTCTCGCGCACCATCGTGCCGGGCAGCGCTGCTAGTCCCGCCCAGTTCGATTCCCCGTCGATCCGGAATTCCGATTCGGTACCGGGGCCGCCGGGCACGGTCAGCAGGGCCGGGCGGGCGTGGCGGCTGAGTGCCTGCACTTCATCGGGGTGCGGCACAATGGCCCCGCAGAACAGAAGCACCTGTTCGTCGGGATGGATATGGTCCGCCGCATCATGCGGTGTCCGCACAATCTCGGCAACAATGCCGTCGCGCCGCAGCCGGTCCACAGCTGTCATCAGCGCCAAGGGCATCCGTTCGGCCAGAATGACGAAATGACCAGCCCCCAGCCGATGCGCGATGCGGCACTGGAATTCGGTGACCGATTGGCCAAACAGCTGCGCGGCCTGGCCTTCGGGTGCGAACGCCTCTTCTTCCTCAATAATGATCAAGGCAGCCAAAGCCACGCGCACGCCCCCGTTGTAGCGACCCGATTGTACGGATGGCTTGCGGATAGGGGGGCAGGTTGATTTTGGAAAGGGGGCTCAGTCGAGCGCGCTGATCGCCTGACGGACGGCGCGGAGTGCAACGGGATCACCCGGAGCGGCATCGAGCGCCTGATGTGCCGCGCCCAGCAGACGGCGCGCGCCGAAACTCGCGGCCAGCCCCGCCAGCCGTTCGGCAGCGCTGTGCCAATTGGCATCGCAGCGCGAGCGGGACATCAGATCGACATGGATGCGGGCATTTTCGGCGAGCGCCCGAGTCAGTTCGTCCATGAGTTGGGGATCGTCGCTCAACGAGACGAGGATCGCTTGATCGAAACTGTCGAACGGATACGCCATGGCTGTCCGCTATCACATCGGAGTTAACACGGACTTTCACTATTCGCTTCAAATGGCTGTGAAATATGGTAAACATTGGCCATGGACAGGGGTAGCAAAGTCATCGAACTGCGTCAGAACCGGGGTGAAGACACCTCCGTTGGCGCTCTCCCGCAACCGGATGGTCTGGTCGATCAGACCAGCCAAGCCTTTGATGCGGAAGCATTTCAGGAATGGGATGAGGCCCCCGTCACTGGGCGTTGGCGTCGTCCGCTGGCCCTGCTGCTGTGCGTCGGCGGGGCGCTGGCTTGGCTCGGCCTGCTTGGTTTCCAAACATGGACCGCTTTGGCGGGACGCGCGCCGAACCTCTCCAATCTGGCGAGTTTCATCACAACCGCTGCGCCGCCGCTTGCCATGTTTGGCGTGGCTTGGCTGGTGCTGATGCGCTCGTCGCGGGCTGAAGCACAAGGCTTTGCCAAGACACGTCAGGCGCTCGAAGAAGAAGGGCAGCGGCTGGAAGCTTTGCTCGCTTTCGTTTCCACGCGCATTGAAAGCGCGCGGCAGGGGCTCGCCTCGCAAAGTGAATCGCTGCTGACGCTGGGCGATGAAACCGCGACCAAGATGAACGCCGCCGTGACTGCGCTTGGCAAGGAGATCGCCGAAGTCAGCACGCAGGCCGATACGCTGAAGGGCACATCGGGCGCCGCGCGTGACGATCTGACGCAGTTGATGGCGGCCCTGCCCAAGGCGGAGAGCCAGTTGCGCAATGTGGCGACTGCGCTCGAAACCGCAGGCTCCTCGGTGCAGGTCGGTGCCAAGGCTCTCTCTGCCGAAGTGCTGGCGCTTGGCCTCAAGAGTCAGGAAGCCAAGGGCTTGGCGGCAGATGCGGCAGCCGGGCTTTCGGCGCAGTTCGCTGCGATGACCGACACGGCGGCGCAGATTCAGGCGCTGGTGCGTGAGAGTGAGCAGGCGCTGGCGACATCGGGCGATACGGCGTCGGTCCAGCTGGGCGAGCGCATCCGGGCGATTGGCGCGGAAATTGACCGGATTGGTGACGCGCTGGCGCGTCATGATCAGAGTGGCAATGCTCTTATCCAGCATCTCGCGCAGGGTGTGGGTGAGGTTGAACAGCATTTCCTGACGATGGAACAGGACGTGACGGAGCGCGCCGCACGCATCGGCCGCGCACTGGCGGACCGGGTTGGCGAAGGCATTGGTGCCGTCGATTCGCGCATGACCGCGCTGGAAGCCAAGTCCAACGAGCGGGCAGACCGTCTCGGCCTTGCTCTGGGCGCATTGCGCAACCATGCCGATGATCTGCGCACCGCGCTGGAAGGCGGGCATGAGGCTGCGGGCACGCTCTCTGAAAAGACCGAATCCTTGCTGACCGCGCTCGATGCAGCGGCGCGCGAAATGGATGAGACCATCCCTGCGGCCTATGCGCGTCTGGAAGAGCAAGCGGGCAAGGCGATGGCCACGGCGAATGCGGTTGCGCCACTCATGGCGTCGCTTGCTGCAACGTCTGAAACCGTGGCGGATCGCGTGTCCGCGTCTGACCGGATATTGGCTTCGCAAAAGGCGGCACTCGACAGCATGGCGGCAGCCGCTGAAGAGCAGCTCACCACGTGTCAGGAACAGGCCGAAGCGTTGGTGGCGCTGATCGGGCAGGCCAATGATGAAGCGGGTAGCTTCTCGCGCACGGCAGGCACCGATCTGCTCGACATCTTGGCGCGCACCCGCGAAGTCTCCCGTCAGGTGACGCAGCAGAGCCGCGAAGCGCTTGCCGCAATCATCCCGCAATCCGCACTCGATCTGGGCCAGCAGAGCCGTGAGGCCTTGTCTGTTGCGCTGGGTGAGGAAGTGGAAACGCAGATGGCGGGGCTGTCTGAAGCAATTGAACGCTCTGTGGCGGCAGCCAAGGCAAGCATGGCCGAACTGGAAGGGCAGTTGCGCCAGATGGGGCAGGCGAGTGCTGCGCTCGAAGCGCGGATCGATGCCGCGCAGGACGAGTCAGATCGGCGTGACCACACCCATTTTGCGCGGCGCGTGGCTTTGCTGATCGAATCGCTCAATTCGACCGCGATCGACGTGACCAAGATCCTCTCCAACGAGGTGACGGACGCGGCTTGGGCCTCTTACATGCGCGGGGATCGCGGCGTGTTCGCGCGGCGCGCGGTCAAGCTGCTCGACAATAGCGAGGCGCGCGAAATTGCGCGCCACTATCAGGATGATCCCGAATTCCGCGAGCAGGTGAACCGCTACATCCATGACTATGAAGCGATGCTGCGCAACGTGATGGCCACGCGCGAAGGCACACCGCTCAGCGTGGCGCTGCTCTCTGCGGATACCGGCAAGCTCTATGTGGCGCTGGCGCAGGCGATTGAGCGGCTGCGGAGTTAGGGTTGCTCCTTAGAGCGTGATGGCTTTTCATTGAGCCGCTCATGGTGAGGAGGGACTGAGCTTGTCGAAGGCCCGTCTCGAACCACACACGGTCCTTCGAGACGCCATTTCGACAGGCTCAATGGCTCCTCAGGATGAGCGGGTTCGTGTAACGACTCTTCCCTGAAGGGAAGGCGATTCTTGCCTCTTTGGAATGCCGCTGCCCCTTCTCACTCCGGCGCGAACAGCAGCACCGGCGTTTCCAGAAAGCGCTTGACCGCCTGCACAAAGCTCGCCGCATCCCAGCCATCGACCACGCGGTGATCGCAGCTGATCGAGAGGTTCATCAGCTTCGCCCGCACAATCTGGTCGCCCTTGAAAACGGGGCGTTCGATGATGCGGTTGGGGCCGATGATGGCAACCTCAGGGCGGTTGATGACGGGCGTGGTTGCCACGCCACCGAGCGGCCCCAATGAGGTGATGGTGAGCGTGGACCCGCTCAGTTCCTCCGGCTTTGCCTTGCCGCTGCGCGCCGCGTCTGCCAGCCGGACAATCTCAGACGCTAACTGCCAGATGTTGCGATCCTGCGCATCGCGGATGACGGGCACCATCAGCCCGGCCTCGGTCTGCGTCGCAAGGCCGAGATGCACCGCGCCATGCCGCGTGACCACGCCGACCTCATCATCATAGCGTGCGTTGATCATGGGAAAATCGGGCAGCGCCTTGCAGATGGCGGTGATGAGGAGGGGGAGCAGGGTCAGCTTGGGCTTGGCCCCGCGCGTGGCGTTCAGCTCTTCGCGCATCGCCTCCAGCGCGGTCACGTCGATTTCCTCGACGTAAGAGAAATGCGGAATGTGGCGCTTGGAGGCCGCCATATTCTCGGCAATGCGGCGGCGCATCCCGATGACCTTCACCGTCTCGTCAGCGCGGGGCGCGGCGGCGGGCGCATAGCCGCCCTGCCGGTTATAGGTGAGGAACGCATCCAGATCGGCATGGCGCACGCGTCCGCCTTCGCGGGGCTGGATTTGGGAGAGATCAATCCCCAGCGCCTTGGCGCGCGCTCTCACCGCGGGGGAGGCGAGCGCTTGCGCTGCGGGGGCTGGCACGCTGATTTCAGTCGCGTCCGGGTGGGGCGGGGGGATGAAGATGGGGTGTTCGATGGGGAAACTTTCCTCTCCAACGTCTTGCGTTGGGGAGGTGGCATCGCGCAGCGATGACGGAGGGGCAGGGGAATGCACAGGCCCCTCCACCCCCGCTTCGCGGCGGTCCCCCTCCCCATCGCCAGGCGATGGGGAGGATTGATCCTCCACCTCGATCACCACCAGCGTGGCGCCAATCGCCACCATATCCCCCTCAGCCCCGGCGACTTCGCGGACGATGCCGGAAACGGGCGATTCCATTTCGACCGTCGCCTTGTCGGTCATCATGTCGGCCAGCGGCTGATCTTCGGAGACTTGATCCCCCGGTTTCACATGCCAGGCAACAATCTCGGCCTCGGCAATGCCTTCGCCAATATCGGGCAGGCGGAATTCAAAACGGGCCATGGGGGTCAATCCTTCATCACGCGTTCAATGGCCATGCCGATGCGCACCGGCCCCGGGAAATAGGCCCATTCCAGACTGTGCGGATAGGGCGTGTCAAACCCCGTCACGCGCTCCACCGGGGCTTCGAGATGGTGGAAGCAGCGTTCCTGCACCAGCGCGGAAAGCTCTGCGCCAAAGCCCGATGTGCGCGTGGCTTCATGGACGATCAGGCAGCGGCCTGTTTTCTTCACGCTCGCTTCGATGGTGTCGATGTCGAGCGGCATCAGCGTGCGCAGATCAATCACGTCCGCATCCACCCCTAGCTCTTCCACGGCGGCGCGGGCGACATGGACCATGGTGCCATAAGCCAGCACGGTCAGATCTCCGCCTTTGCGCAGATACGCCGCCTTGCCGAGGGGGACGGTGTAATAGCCCTCTGGCACCTCCGCTGCCGGATGCCCGGCCCAGCTTTTCGCCGGGCGATCATAATGGCCGTCAAACGGGCCGTTATAGATGCGCTTGGGTTCAAAGAAGATCACCGGGTCCGGGTCTTCAATGGCTGCGAGCAGCAGCCCCTTGGCGTCATAGGGCGTGGAGGGGATGACGGTTTTCAGCCCTGCGACATGGGTGAATATGCCTTCGGGCGATTGGCTGTGCGTCTGACCGCCGAAAATACCGCCACCAAAGGGAGAGCGGACGGTGATGGGCATCGTCCATTGCCCGGCAGAACGATAGCGGATGCGCGCAGCCTCGCTCGCCAGCTGATCGAAGGCGGGGTAGATATAGTCCGCAAACTGGATTTCGGGGACCGGGCACAGGCCATAGGCCGCCATGCCAACCGCCACACCGATGATGCCGCATTCGGTGATCGGTGTATCGAACGCGCGGGTTTTGCCATATTTTTTCTGGAGGCCCGCTGTCGCGCGGAAGACGCCGCCGAAATAGCCGACATCCTCGCCAAACACGACCACGCGGTCATCGCGCGCCATCGCCACATCCATCGCGTTGTTGATGGCTTCGATCATGTTCATCGGCGTGCCGTCTCCTTGGCGCGGACTATAGCGACGATGCGCGCATGGGGGAAGAATGATGCGCCAAATAGCAATTATATTACAATGACTGGTCGGCGCGCAGCATCTGCATTATGGCCGCTCTATGGCCAAAAGTCCGATCCTTGCCGTGCTGCTGTCTGCGCTGGCCATGACGCTGATTGTGGGCGTGCGCTATCTGATCACCAGCGGGGCGTTTGCCTGGGCGACACGGGTCAAGCATCAGGGGCTCTACGCGGGCATGGACAGGCAGATGCGCGCCGAAATCCGCTGGTCGCTGCTCTCTGCCGGAATTTATGGCGCGCCTGCGGGCGTGCTCGCCTGGGGTTGGCAGCATCACGGCTGGACGCGCGTTTATGAGGATTGGAACGCCTATCCATTGTGGCTGACGCCGCTTTCGGTGCTCGCCTATCTGATCCTGCACGACACATGGTTTTACTGGACGCATCGCTGGATGCACATCCCGGTGCTGTTTCGCGCCGCACACGCCGTGCATCACGACAGCCGCCCGCCGACCGCCTGGGCTGCCATGTCCTTCCATCCATGGGAGGCCTTGAGCGGGGCCGTGGTCATCCCGGCGCTGGTGCTCTTCATCCCCATTCATGTCAGCGGGCTTGCCGTGGTGCTGACGATCATGACGATCATGGGCGTCGGCAATCATATGGGCTGGGAGATGTTCCCGCGCTGGCTTGTTCATGGACCAGCAGGGCGCTGGCTGATAACAGCCACGCACCACCAGAAACATCATGACGCATATCGAGGCAATTATGGGCTCTATTTCCGCTTTTGGGACCGGCTGTGCGGCACTGATCTTGGCCTTGGCGAGTTCCGCGCCCGCACAGGCCAATGAGGCGACGCTCGATCTGACCGTCAACGGCCTGCGCAATGCCAAGGGCCATGTGCTCATTTGCGTGACGGCCAATCCCAAGGCGTTTCCGGATTGCAGCAAGGATGCGAGCACCCGCAAGCTGAAGGTGGCAGCAGGGCAGGCGGGCAAGGTGAGCATCACCGGTCTTGCGCCGGGCACCTATGCCGTCGCGCTGATCCATGATGAGAACAACAACAACAAGATGGACGTGTTCGTGATGCCCAAGGAAGGCTTCGGCTTTTCCCGCAACCCGCGCATTATGTTCGGCCCGCCCAAATATGCCGAAGCCGCGATTGCGCTTGTGGCGGGCGAGAACCGGCAGACGATCAAGCTGAACTATTATTTGTAGGGTGGGTGTTCTGATCGGGGTTTTGTTTTTCGTCATTCCCGCGAAGGCGGGAATGACGCGTGATGCTCAATCCCTTCCTTCAGATTGTCGTCACCAGCCGATAGCCCATATCCGCACTCTCCTGATACAGCAGATGCCCGTAGCGCGCGGCCCAGGCGCCTGTTTCCAGATCGCGCGCGAGCCGGGCTAGGCCCTCCTCCACGCCGCCAATCTTCCAGAAGGAGGACATGCCTGCGCGCACATCGGGATCGAGATAGGCACGCGGTCGCCGCCAGAAAGCATAGAGAAAGCCGTCGCGGCAATCATGCGGCACGGGAACGGTCTGGATGTTGACCGGCCCCAGCCAGCCTTCATAGGCAGAAAGCGGCGGCATCTGCCCGGCATCAAGGCTCACCAGTTCGGGGAAATAGTCCATCAGCCACGCCCCGCGAAAATCGGGATCATGGGTGAGGATGACGATCTGCCCGCGTGAGACGCGGCGAAGCTCCGCCATGCCGCGCGCTTTGTCTCCCCAATGATGGACCGTGAGGATCGCCATCGCCGCATCAAACGCCCCGTCCGCAAACGGCAGGGCTTCGGCTGAGGCCTGAACCACCGGGGCGGCACCGGGCGCGCGCTGGCGGATCATGTCAGCCGAAGGTTCTGCTGCCGTAACGATGCGCCCGCGCGGCTCATAAGAGCCAGTGCCTGCGCCGACATTCACAACGCGCTGCGCATCGCCAAGCGCCGCATCGATCATGGCAGCGATGGCTGGCTCTGGCAGGCGCTGCGCCGAATAGCGAACGCCGATCGTGTCATAGGGGGTGGGCATTGGTTGGGTGGGCATGGCGCGTTTGCGTAAAGGTCTGTACCAGGCAATTCAAACCGGCCATCCGCCCCCGCCCCGCCTGAATAGGCCGGGGCGAAGGGTTGATGATCAGATCGGATCATAACCAAACACATCGCCGCTCCGCTCTGCCGGATTGGCGAAGCTGCCGCGCACGGCGGGGAGGAATTCGTTGGCGATGCTTTCCACCGTCCAGCCCTCCGATTTCTGCATGGAGCGGATCGGGCGCGGCTTGGAGAAGAGGAAAATCTCGTTCTTGCGCACGCCAAACACCTGATTGCTGACTTCGGCGGCCGCATCGGAAGCAAGGAAGGCGACGAGCGGCGCAATCTTGTCCGCGCTCATCGTCTTGAAGCGTTCAACGCGCTCCAGCTCTTCCGGCGTGGTGGAGGGCAGTGTGGCGGTCATTCGGCTCCATGCGAAGGGCGCGATGCAGTTGGAGCGCACACCTGCGCGCGCCATATCGAGCGCAATGCTCTGCGACAGGCCGACAATGCCGAGCTTCGCGGCGGAATAATTCGCCTGCCCGAAATTGCCGATCAGCCCGCTCGTGGAGGTAAAGTGGATGAAGCTGCCCGACCCCTGATCCTTGAAATAGGGTGTGGCCGCCTTGGAGACGTTGAAGCAGCCGTTCAGATGCACGTCGATCACGGCGTTCCAGTCTTCATGGCTCAATTTGTGCCAGATGCGGTCACGCAGGATGCCCGCATTGTTCACCACCGCGTCGATGCGCCCGAAAGTCTTGACGGCATCCTCGATGATCGAAGCAGCCCCGGCGGGATCGGCAACGCTCGCGCCATTGGCGACAGCGCGACCCCCGGCAGCCTTGATGTCGTTCACGGTTTCCTGTGCCGGGCCAACGTCTGCGCCTTCGCCTTCGGCAGAGCCGCCCAGATCATTGACGACCACAGCAGCACCTTCCTTCGCGCACAGCAGCGCGATTTCGCGCCCTACGCCGCGACCGGCTCCGGTGATTGCAACGACTTTGCCTTCCAACATGCCCATGGCCAACTCCTGATCCCAATTATCGGTTGCAGCGCCGTTGCCGCAAAGAGCCGGGGAATTCAAGTGGTGAGATATATGACGTAGTTATATATGTTGTTTGATTTGGTGCGAATGCCTCCCTCTCCCCTTGCGGGAGAGGGGCTTGCCGCTCCCCACTGGACCCGCGCGACGGGCAATGCTAGGCGCGCCTTCATGTCTGTCGATCACGCAACCGTCCGCAAAATCGCCTCTCTGGCGCGCATTGCTGCAAGCGATGCCGAAGTGGAAGCGATGGTGCCCGAACTCAACACGATCCTTGGTTTCGTCGAGCAACTGGGTGAGGTCGATACCTCGTCCGTCGCGCCGATGACTGCCGTCATCCCGAACCATCAACGCCTGCGCGATGATGTGGTGAATGCCGATCCGCTGACCGGCGGCGGGGTGCAGGACAAGGTTCTGGCCAACGCCCCGGCGCGCGAACATGGATTTTTCGGCGTGCCCAAGGTGATTGAATAGAGTGTTTGCTCACCTCGATACAGTCACCCTGAACTTGTTTCAGGGTCCATGCCTCAATTTCTGTCGCCATGCTGAGAGGCATGGATGCTGAAACAAGTTCAGCATGACGGAGGAGTAATATGACCGAACTCACCAACCTCACCATTGCCGAAATCCGCGACGGCGTCCGCGCCGGAGACTTTTCCGCGCGCGACGTGGCGGAAGGCTTCAACGCCAATGTGGCGGGGGCCAAGGCGCTGAACGCGTTTATCGTTGAAACGCCCGAACTGGCACTCACTGCAGCCGATCAGGCGGACAAGGATCGCGCGGCCGGAACCCTCAAGCCGCTCTCTGGCGTGCCCATCGGCATGAAGGATTTGTTCGCCACCAAGGGCGTGCAGACAACGGCTGGCAGCCATATTCTCGAAGGCTTTGTGCCGGAATATGAAAGCAGCGTTTCGCAAAAGCTGTGGGATGCGGGCGCGGGGATGCTGGGCAAGCTCAACATGGACCAGTTCGCCATGGGCTCCTCCAACGAAACGAGCCATTTCGGCAATGTCATCTCGCCCTGGCGGCGGGGCGGTGGAGATAATGCCCCGCTCGCGCCCGGCGGTTCGTCGGGTGGATCGTCCGCTGCGATTGCCGCACGTCTCTGCCCCGGCGCGACCGGAACCGATACAGGCGGCTCGATCCGCCAGCCTGCCGCCTTTACCGGCATTGCAGGCATCAAGCCCACTTATGGCCGCTGCTCGCGCTGGGGCATTGTGGCGTTCGCCTCTTCGCTCGATCAGGCCGGACCGATGGCGCGCACGGTGCAGGATTGCGCGATCCTGCTCGAAAACATGGCGGGCTTCGATCCCAAGGATTCAACCAGCCTCGACATGCCGGTTCCCCAGTGGGAAGCGGGTTTGTCGGCGGACTTGAAGGGCAAGCGCATCGGCATTCCCAAGGAATATCGCGTGGACGGCATGCCCGCCGAGATTGAGGCGCTGTGGGAACAGGGTATCGCCTGGGTGAAGGATGCGGGCGCGGACGTCGTAGAGGTTTCGCTCCCCCACACCAAATATGCGCTGCCGGCATACTACATCGTGGCCCCGGCCGAAGCCTCGTCCAATCTCGCGCGCTATGATGGCGTGCGTTATGGCTTGCGCGATCTGCCCGATGGTGCGGGCTTGCAGGATATGTACGCCGCCACGCGTGCGGCAGGCTTTGGCGCGGAAGTGAAGCGCCGCATCATGATCGGCACCTATGTGCTCTCCGCAGGCTTTTACGATGCTTATTACACGCAGGCGCAGAAGGTCCGCACACTGATCGCGCAGGATTTCGACACCGCATGGCAAAGCTGCGATCTGCTGCTCACTCCCACCGCGCCAAGCGCAGCCTTCGCGCTGGGTGAAAAGAGCGATGATCCGCTGGCGATGTATCTCAACGACGTCTTCACCGTGCCGACTTCGCTGGCCGGGCTCCCCGCCATGTCGGTGCCGGGCGGGCTGGATGCAGGCGGTCTGCCGTTGGGCCTCCAGATCATCGGCAAGGCGTTTGACGAACAGGGCGTGCTGAACGCAGGCCTCGCAATTGAACAGCGCGCGGGCTTCACGGCGCGCGCGGAGAAGTGGTGGTGATTGCTGGCTGATTGAATTGGTGTTACCTTGGTAACACTGGAGACGTCCGATGAACGCGCACACCAAGATTGAAACGGGCCGGATGACGAGCAAGGGGCAAGTGCTGATCCCCAAGGCAGCGCGTGATGCAGTGGGGTTGAAGCCCAATGGCCCTTACAAGGTTGGTGTCAACGAACAGAAGCAAGTTGTCATCGAGCCTTTGGGCTATGGCCCGGACGATGCAGAAGAGCGCGTCCGCCGCATGCGGGAGGGCATCGCGAAACTGCGTGGAACGTCAAAGCTCGGCATGAATACCGATGACTATATGGCGCTGATCCGGGGTAACGAAGAGCCGTGATTCTTGTCGATTCCAATGTCCTGATTGACATTCTGGACGATGATGCGCGTTGGTTCGGTTGGTCGATGACACAGCTGGAAGCGGCCACGGCTGCTTCGCGCGTGTGTATCAATCATATCGTTTTGGCTGAAGTGGCCCCGCACCAGGGCGATCTTGCGGACTTTCTGGAGAAGCTCGAAGGAATGTTGATCGAGATTGTGCCGCTCTCTGATGAAGGGGCATTCGCTGCCGGGCGGGCATTTCTGGAGTATCGCAAGCGACGACAACCGGCGGGTTCCGTGCTTCCTGATTTTCTGATCGGCGGCCATGCTCAAACGCTCGGTGCCACCATCCTCACCCGAGATCCCCGCTTCTACCGCGCCTACTTCCCGGAAGTGCCGCTGATAACCCCATCGAAAGACGAAGAATGACTGACACATCCTATCGCATCCAGGGCGCAACCGGCGAATGGGAGGTCGTGATCGGCCTTGAGGTCCATGCGCAGATCACCACGAACGCCAAGCTCTTCTCCGGCGCGGCCACGGCCTTCGGTGCCGAGCCCAACACGCAGGTCAGCCTTGTGGACGCCGCGATGCCGGGGATGCTCCCCGTGCCCAACCGCGAATGCATCCGTCAGGCCGTGCGCACTGGCATGGCCATCGAGGCGCAGATCAACAAGTGGAGCCGCTTTGATCGCAAGAATTATTTCTATGCCGATCTGCCGCAGGGCTACCAGATTTCGCAGCTTTACCACCCCATTGTCGGCGAAGGCGCGCTGACCATCGATGCGGATGAAAAGGCCGGCATCCCCGCGCCCAAGACCATCGGCATCGAACGCATCCATGTGGAGCAGGATGCGGGCAAGTTGATGCACGATCAGCACCCGACCATGTCTTACGTCGATCTCAACCGCTCGGGCGTGGCGCTGATGGAAATCGTCAGCCGCCCTGATATGCGTTCGCCCGCCGAAGCCGGAGCCTATCTCGCCAAGCTGCGCCAGATCCTGCGCTATGTCGGATCGTGCGACGGCAATATGGATCAGGGCTCGATGCGCGCGGACGTCAACGTCTCGGTGCGCAAGCCGGGCGAGGAATTCGGCACGCGCACGGAAACCAAGAACGTCAACTCGGTCCGCTTCGTGATGGCCGTGGTGGAGAGCGAAGCGCGCCGTCAGGTCGATCTGATCGAAGATGGCGGCACGGTGGTGCAGGAAACGCGCCTTTACGATCCGGACAAGAATGTCACGCGGTCGATGCGGTCGAAGGAAGATGCGCATGATTATCGCTACTTCCCCGATCCCGATCTGCTGCCCATCGAGCTGGACGACGCGTTTCTGGAGGAATGCCGCGCGTCGCTCCCCGAACTGCCCGATGCCAAGCGCACGCGCTACACCGATGTGCTGGGCGTCAGCGCCTATAATGCCGCCGTGCTGACCGCAGACGTGGAGACCGCGCGCTGGTTTGAGGCGCTGCTCGGCGAGGGCGTGGATGGCAAGCAGGCGGCCAACTGGGTGATGTCCGAACTGTTCGGCGCGCTCAACCGTTTGGGCAAGGATATTGCGGAGTCGCCCGTTTCACCGCAGCAGGCAGCGGGCCTGCTCAAGCTGGTGGCAGACGGCACGATTTCGGGCACCATCGCCAAGCAGGTGTTTGAAATCATGCTCGAAACCGGCGGCGAGGCTGCGGCCATCGTCGAGGAAAAGGGGCTGAAACAGACCAGCGACACCGGCGCAATTGAAGCGGTGATCGCAGACGTGCTCGCCAAGAACCCCGGCCAGCTGGAGCAATATCGCGGCGGCAAGGAAGCCCTGTTCGGCTTCTTCGTTGGCCAGACGATGAAGGCCATGCAGGGCAAGGCCAATCCCGGCGTGGTGAATGATCTGCTGAAGAAGGCGCTGGCGGGGTAGGGGGTGCCAGTGGGCTGAGTGGTGTTGAAGGATTGTCCTTTCGATACCCAGGGCACAGTGCAGCATTGACACGTAAAATTGTACTATTTAGACATTTTGAGGCCGGGTTTCGCTGATGGAATCCGGCCTTTGTCGTCTGGCGGTCCCTTGACAATTTCGATTGTCCTACATATTTGTAACTACAAATGAGCAGCGACATGCTCTTTGAGTGGGATTCGGCCAAGGCTGCGGCGAACCTGCACAAACATGGTGTCGCGTTTGAAGATGCCGTCCGTGTGTTCGCTGATCCCGGCCATATTTCTGATGTCGACCGGATCGAGAATGGGGAGATGCGGTGGCAGACGATTGGTATGGTGGATGGTGTGCGGCTGTTGCTGGTCGCCCATACATGGCGAGACGGGGATGGTGCAGAGATCATCCGCATCATTTCCGCCCGAAAGGCAGAGCGACATGAAAGACGACGATACGAACACTAGGCTGGTGCGCTACGACTTTGATCCTGCCAACCCGCCCCAACTGACCGGCGAACAGCGCGCGCGGCTCCGCGCGCTGGATGATCTGGCGGATGAAGCGATCGACGTTTCGGACATCCCGCCGCTCACCGAAAAATTCTGGGCCAACGGCGTGCGCGGCAAATTCTATCGCCCGGTGAAAAAGCAAGTGACGCTGCGACTGGATGCCGATGTACTGGAGTGGTTCAAGGCGCAGCAAGGCGGCGCGCGGGGCTATCAGACGGCGATCAATGCGGCGTTGAGGAAGGTTGTGGATGGGGAGATGGGGTGAGTTTTGTGCATTTATTGGAATCGCTTCCTAATTCTGCACCGAAAATCGGAATCGCGGCTTTTCGAGGCTGAAAATTGGCTCTTGATCACTACATTTCTCAAGTTCATCTTCGAAAATTCTATGCTGAGGCATTAGATAGTCGGAAAATGTACGCGTATCGAAAATCAGATGGCGCCATTTTTATATGTGGATCGAAGGATGTTTGTCGAATTGACGAAGGAAGCACCAATAAATTCCTAACCGAACCTAGAATTCTAGAAGAGTTTCTGCGACGGATTGAGCCGTATTATGATCGGTCATGCGATGCTGTCGTGTCCGGTCAATTTTCCATTGATGACATTGCCATACTTGCTGGATTTGTAGCATTCGTGATTGGCACATCCCCAACGGCGATGCGATTGGGCGTGCAGTCCCTTGAACACCTGACACATACCGAAATTGAATTGATGGATCGCAACGGCATGCTTGATCCAGCGCCGGAAGAACTGGGTGGAAGAACCGCGACTGAACTGCTCAGAGACGGTATGCTCACGATAGACACAGATCCGAAATATCCACAGGCAATGGGAATTGCCGGTATCATTGAGCTAGCAAAGTCATTTGCAACTTTTCACTGGGAAATCCTCGTGAACCCTAAGAGCCAGCGCTTCCCATTCCTGACGAGTGATTATCCGGCGGCTATCGAGGGCGTTGGAAAGCAGGTTCCAGCCGTCAGGATTGTTCCTTTGAGGCCCGATCTTGCAGTACGCATCATTCCGCAAATTAGACCGAAATGGCGTCCAAATTTGGAGTCTGATTTTCGTCATAAAATGAAACGTGCTTCTCCTTCTGAAGTCCGGGATTTCAATTTGTCGATTGTAAGAAGCGCGGAAAATTTGGTTTTTTCGTCGGTTGACGCACCTTGGGTTCGAGACATTGTGAATAAGAATTCCAAGTTTGGAATTCAGCTAGAACATACTCGACTTGCGAAAAGGTCTGGATTTTTGCATTTGAATTCCATCGTGGTTCAGGAATCAAGGTGATGACACACGAATTTCTTCCAAACTCGTCGTTCCTAGGGGCTCTCCGATTGTCATGGCACGCGTAATATCGCCATTGGTGACGCGCAGCTCTGATTGAAGCGATTAGATTTTCCTTGCATATGTTCCTCATATGTTTCAATGCTTCCATCATGAACGCACCCTGCCCGATTCCGCTCAAACACCTCGCCCGCATTGTGAACTTCGGCGGAAATCAGGGCCTCTCCTGCGCACTTCAATGCCGCCTAGGACGCGAAGTTTGGGCGAAGTTTGGAATGCCAGACCGCCTCATTTGCGCCCGTGTCACAATGCGGATAGCCTGCCTGCAAGCATGAAGGGGGAGAGGGCCATGCGGTCACGTCTGTTTCCGATTGGGCTCGCCATCGCCGTGTCGATTGTCGCGCTGGCTCTGGGCTTCGGCTGGGGGCAGGGGGCCGAGGAGCAGTGGCGGCTGGCGGCGCGCTATACGGCGCGGGTTGGGCTTCCCCTCTTCCTGATCACCTATAGCGCGTCTTCGCTCGTCCGCCTTTGGCCCGCAGGATGGTCGCGCAGCGTGATGCGCTACAGGCGGCAATGGGGGCTGTCCTTCGCGCTCACGCACAGCGTGCATCTGGTGGCGCTGACGGTCTTTAATGCGGTCGCGGGCACGGTCCCGACGGCACAGACGCTGATCGGTGGCGGCGGGGCCTATGTCTTGCTGTACATCATGGCGCTCACCTCCAACGATGCGTCTGTCCGCGCGCTGGGGTCGTGGTGGAAGCGGCTGCACACACTGGGCATTCACTGGCTCTGGTTCATCTACACCTTCAGCTATGCCGGGCGCATCGCCGATCCGGCACGGCGGGTGGAGGGGGTGATCTTCTTTGGACTGTGCATGGCCGCCTTGGGCCTGCGCATCGCAGCCGCCCGCAAAACGAAACGGGGCTGACTTTCGCCAACCCCGTTCCGCTGTCTAACACTTTGAAGAGCGGGACTATTCCGCGCGCGGGGCCGCCGCGCTGGCGTCTTCCGGCAGGCCGCCAAGCTGGCCGACCATCTTCTTGTACGCATCCAGATAGGCGAGCACGATCACCTGACCGATTTCGGAATTCTGGTAGCCGCCGCCACCCGCCGCGGCGAGGCCACCGCCCCACCAGGCACCGCCACCGGCACCCCAGCTCACATCCTTCTTGCGGTAATAGCCTTCGGAGAGCGACTGGATTTCGGTGGTGCGGACGTTGACGAGGCTCAGCGTCACATTGGCTTCCTTCTTGGAGACCTTCATGCCGCCAACAAGCCCGCCCAGCGCGCGCCCGCCAACCATGCCGCCAATGCCGCCCATCAGCGCGCCGCCAAAGCCGCCGCCGCCGGACTTGCTGTTGGTGGTGATGATGTCTGGCACCACAACATAGTCTGCCGCCTTCACCTGACGCTTGCCCAGGTTGGAGCCGTGCTGCAGCTCGCCCGAATCGCCCAGAGCGCGCTCAACGGCGCGCGCGGCAAGGCCTCCGCCGCGATCGACTAGGCCGAAGCAGCCCGATTTCATCACGAAGAATTTGATGATCGCTTCGGGGTTGGAAAGGCCCAGTTCGGTCCACCATTTGGTTTCCGGCTCCATGATAGCGATGGTGCCCAGACGGCGGGTGCACATGGGGATGTCGGCTGTGCCGCTTTCCTGCGCCTTGCGGGCGGAAGATTTGTCATCCGCTTCCTTCTTGGCGAAGGCCGGGGCGGCGGAGCCCATCAGGGCCACCAATGCGAGAGATGCTGCAATTTTGCGCACGCGATACGTTCCTTTGCTACGCGGATCGGCCCTTTCAATTTGGTGCCGTCCTGTTCAACACTGCGACCGTTACCGTGCGAGATTAGCAAAGGCTGTGACGCGCGTCATAGGAAAAAACGTCTGCCACCAGCATGTTCCGCCCTCGCACGGGTGCCGGTTAAAGGCTGGCCTATCGCGGTGGATGGTTTCGGTATTGGATGGAATTGACAGAATCCGCCATGTTGCGCTTGCTGCCAGTCTGGTGGGCGCATAGAGTTTGATCGATAAAGGTTGGAGGATTCCCATGCTTGCGCTGCGCAAAATGCTGCTGTGCCTTGTCGCATCTGCTCTGGTTGTGCCCGTTGCGGCGCCCGCTCAGTTGAGCTTTTCGGTCGGCAAGAAGAAAAAGAAGGTGGAAGACGCCGCCTGTGCCGCAGCCGCGCCCAAGAAGAAGGGCGATTCGGGCAAGAAGATTTTGGGTGCGGTTGCGGGGGCCGCCGCCGGGGCTGCGCTGGGCCGGGTGACGGGCGCGCGCTTCATGCCCGTCTTTGAATTCCGCACCTCGCTCACGCCAGACATCGCCTGCCGTCTTGATGCCAAGGAGCAGGAAAAGGCGGCGGTTGCCACGCAGGAGGCTGTGCGCGGCGAAAAGGTGGGGGATAGCGTGAAGTGGGAGAGCGAGACGCGCCCCGGTGTGTCCGGCACCACCACCGTTGCCGCACTGGAGGCGCCAACCGGCAAGAAGAGCTGCATGATGGTGAGCGATGTCATCATCGTGGACGGAGAGGAAACACGCGCCGAAAAGAAGATGTGCCGCGTGCCGCCCAACCCACGTTTCGCCATTGCCGATGCGTAACCGCGTGCGGACGGGAGCGGCCTTGGCCATGGCGCTCCTTCTGCTGGGCGCCGGGCCGAAAAAACTGCCCAAGGGTATGGACCCGCTCAACCCGAGCTGCCCGCAAAAGCTGGATTGGACCAATTATCCAGAAATGCGGTTCACCGTGAAGAATCTGGCGGACAAGCAGGTGTTGCTGGCCGAAGGGGCCATCGACATGCAGATGCCCGCGCGGCTGGATCGGGCATTGAAGGCCAATCCCGGCGTGGGCGAAATCTGGCTGCGCTCGCCCGGCGGTGTCGCCCGGGCCGGGAATGCGGCGGGGCTGCTGATCCGCAAATCCTATCCCGGCATGGTCACGCGCATTCCCAAGGGCTGGGCGTGCTTTTCTTCATGCAACTTCATCTTCATGGGGGGATCGCTGCGCGTGGTGGAGCCGGGCGGGCAGTTCGTCGTCCACATGTTCACCCATGTCGCGGACCGCGAAGATGTGAAGGACGAGATCAAGCAGGATCTGGACGGCGCGGTGGATATGATCGGCGAGATCGAACAGAGCACCGCGCAGCAGGCGAGCGAGGATAATGACTTCCTGATCCGCATGGGCATCTCGCGCAAGCTGCTGACCGAAGTGATGTATCAACAGAAAGCCGTTGCGGGCAGCGGCCCTGATCGCTCCACCCGCCGCTGCCTGAATGCGGGCGAGCTGAGCCGTTATGGCGTGGTCAACCAGATCGAGGTGCGGGGCGACAAATAGAGCAAAGCCGCGCGTCGGCTGCTGCCAAAGGTCACACCAGGTCACGGACGTGCACATTTTTTGCAAGTTTTCCG
>CALMZE010000103.1 GCA_937870585.1 uncultured Sphingomonadales bacterium
TCCTTCTTGGTCATCGGATCGTCAAAGCGACGGCCGATCAGGCGCTTCACCGCGAAGATGGTGTTTTCCGGATTGGTGACAGCCTGACGCTTGGCGGGCTGGCCGATCAGGCGCTCACCATCCTTTGCAAAGGCCACGATCGACGGCGTGGTGCGCGCGCCTTCCGCATTTTCGATGACCTTGGGCTTGCCGCCTTCCATCACGGAAACGCAGCTGTTGGTTGTGCCCAGATCGATACCAATTACTTTTGCCATGTAATATACACCCCAAAGTCAGTTGCGGATGCCCCCCACCGGGCAGCGCCGCGATTCAATTGTTTCGCCGGGCGATATAGGAAGCGTTTCGCTTGCCGCAAGGGACGCGCATGATAAAAGCCCGCATGTCTGCCGCCTTACGGAGTCCCTGTATGAAACCCCTTTTTCTTGCTTGCCTGCTTGCCGTGACTGCCTGCGAAGCGCCACCCAAGGCCGAAGTGAAGGATGCGGTCGTGCATCTGCCTTTGGCAGCAGGGCGTCCCGGCGTCGCCTATTTTACCGTGAAGGGCGCAGACAAGGACGTTCAATTGCTGGGCGCATCCTCGCCGCAAATCATCCGTGTTGAACTGCATGACAATGTCATGGAGAACGGCGCGATGAAGATGACGCCTCTCACTGCGGGGGTGGCCATTCCCGCACGCGGCACGGTGGAGTTCAAGGCGGGGGGCAAACATGCCATGCTCTATGACATTCGGCCCGATCTCAAAGAGGGCGACAAACTGACGCTGTCCTTCAGCTATGCCGATGGCACCAAGATCGAGACGCAAGCTGAAATCAAGCCACGCGGCGAGGCGGCAGGCCATAACCATTGATCGACCGCGCGCTGACGGAGAATGAAGTCGCGCTCGCTCGTTCGGTGTTCGGGCGCGCGATTGACTATGAGCGCGTGCGCATCCGCCAGCGCAAATGGGCCTTTTTCCAGCCGAAGCGGGTGGTGATGGCCCCGCGCGGCAACATTCACTTTCACCCGCGCGGCACCGGTTATTGCGATGATTTCTGTGCGGCGCATCTGGATGCGCAGGGACTGTTCATCCATGAAATGGTGCATGTCTGGCAGCATCAGCAGGGCGTGAACCTCGTGCTGCGGCGGCACCCGTTCTGCCGCTATGACTATGCGATCCAGCCCGGCAAGGCCTTCCACCGTTATGGCATCGAGCAACAGGCGGAAATTGTGCGGCACTGGTTCCTGCTGCGCAACGGGGTGGCCATTCCGGGCGCGCCCAGTGTGCGTGTGTATGACGGGATTGTTCCGTTCCGCGCTTCCTGATCAATCCGGCTTTTTCGCCACACCCACCAGAGCCGGGCGCAGCAGACGGTCCTTGATCATATAGCCACTTTGCATTTCCATCACGATGGTGCCGGGCTCCGCATCGGCATTCGGCATTTCCATCATCGCCTGATGGCGATTGGGATCGAGCGGCTGGCCCATCGCTTCAATCTTTGTGATGCCATTTCGATCAAGCACGCTCGCCAGTTCGCGCTGCGTGGCTTCCAGCCCTGTCACAAGGCCCTTGCCCGCTTCATCGTCGCGCATGGCGGCAGGGATAGCATCGAGTGCGCGGCCCAGATTGTCAGCGACGGAGAGCACATCCCGCGCGAATTTGGTCGCGGCATAGGCATGCGCATCCTGCACTTCCTTTTCCGCGCGGCGGCGGACGTTCTGGATTTCAGCCTGTGCATAGAGGATCTGCTGCTTGGCCTCTTCCAGCTCACCCAGCAATGCGCCGAGTGGATCGGCAGCAGGCTCTTCGACCGGGGTTTCGGGGGCTTCAGCAGCTTCGGTCTTCAACTCGTCTTCACTCATTTTATCGCATCAATCTCGTCAAGGTTTGTGCCGTGAAATCTACCATGGGAACGACCCGGGCATAATTCAAGCGGGTGGGGCCGATTACGCCGACCACACCGACCACGCGGCCATCGCGGCCATGCCACGGCGCCGCTATCACCGAAGAGCCCGAAAGCGCGAACAATTTATTCTCCGCGCCGATGAAAACTTTGGTGGATTCGCCATCGCGCGCGCTGTCGAGCAGGCGGGCAATATCTTCCTTACCCTCAATTTCGTCGAGCAGCAGGCGCACCCGGTCCAGATCTCCGCTCGTCGCTTCATCGAGCAGGTGAGAGGCCCCGCGCACGATCAGCACCGGGCGGTGCGCGCTGTCTTTCGCCCATTCGGCCATGCCTGCGAGAACCAGACCGCGCGCCGCCTGATCCAGCGCGGCCCGCTCCTGCCCGATTTCGCGCGCCAGCGTGGCGGCGGCCTCGGCTAGCGTCATCCCGGATAGCCGTGCGGTCATGAAATTCCCGGCTTCGGCCAGCGTGGAGGCCGACATGCCGGGCGGGATCGCCATCACGCGGTTTTCAACCGACCCATCATCGCCCACCAAAATGGCGAGTGCCTGCGTGGCGGAAAGCGGCGTGAACGCAAATTGGCGCAGTTTCGGCTCATGCGCGGGCACCAGCACCAGCCCGGCACAGGCGGACAGGCCAGACAATGCGGCGGACGCGGCAGCCAGAGCGTCCTCAATCGGCCCGGCCTGCGTCACACGTGCTTCAATCGCCGCGCGCTCGTCTGCCGTGGGTTCGGCGGCCTGCATCATACCATCGACAAACAGGCGCAACCCGCTTTCGGTGGGCATCCGCCCGGCAGAGGTGTGGGGTGCGGCGAGCAGCCCCAGCTCTTCCAGATCCTGCATCACGTTGCGGATCGAAGCGGGTGAGAGGTTCATGCCGCCCAGCTTGGAGATGGTGCGTGAACCGACCGGCGCGCCTGAGCCCAGATAGGATTCCACCACGATCCGGAACACGTCCCGCGCACGGTCTGTCAGTTCTGGAAAGGGAGTGGCCATGTCCCTCATCTAGGCATTGCGGCCCGGTCTGTGCAAGGGCGCTGCATGGACTAACGCCGCGCCAACTGATCGATCAAGGCACTGGGTAGGCCAGACATGGCGCTGACATCATTCTGCACGACAGCCGCAACCGTGCGCGCGCCGATCAGCGCTTCGGCATACCAGAAGCCGTTTGAACCATTATGCCACAAGCGGCCATCGGGCAGGACGATCCAGCCCAGCGCATAGTCTCCGCCAAAGGGGGGCGTGTGTAGACGCTCCCATCCGCCACGCGCGAGGAAGCGCGGATCCCGATCCCGATGTGCGGCAAGGAAGCGCAGCAGGTCGGGCAGCGCCATATGGATGCGCCCCGCCGGGCCGAGCGGCACCGGATTGTCGATGGAAAGGGGCACACGATTGCCGTTAGCCGCGACGATATGCCCCACAGGGTCGTGGCGATGGCCGGGCAGGCCGAAGCCCGCCGTCTCCATGCCCAGTGGATCAAACACCCATTGACGGATCAGGGCTTCCCAAGGCGCGCCCATCCGCGTTTCGAGCATGGCGGCGGCCACTACATAGCCGTTATTGGCGTAGATCATCCGGGTGGCGGGCGCTGCGAGCGGTTCCATGCCGAGCGCGATCAAGGCATAACGTAGACGTTCCCCACGCGCGTCTGTCAGCTCTGATCGCGAAAAACCGCTGAACGCCGCTTGCGGAATATCGGGAACCAGCCCCGCCTGATGGCTCAGCAGATGGAGCAGGGTCACATCTGCATAAGCCGGATTCATGCCTTCAGCGAGCGGGCCAAGCGTATCGGCAATGCGGCTGTCCCACGCAATCCAGCCCGCCTCCACCGCCCGCGCGGCCAGCGTTGCAGTCATGGATTTGGACAGGCTCCCCAGATGCCAGCGCGCGTTGGTGAGAAGCGGCGCATCTGGCGCATCGGCGCGCGCTACACCGGCCACGCGCAGTTGCGGAGCGTCAGCCCCCCGCTGCCAACCTGCGGCAAGGCCCGGCACGCCGCGTTTGGCCCGTTCAGCGACCCAATCGGGTTCAGTCAAGGAACGCGCCTGCGCAGGCGTTGACCCGAGCATGCCCGCGAGAACCGCCAGACCTTCCCGCCGCGTCAGGCGCATCAGCCTGCGTGCGCCGGAACCGGCTTATACTGGCCCGAATCAGTGGTGAACTCGGCATGGCCATAGCTCGCCAATTGCGCCTTGAGCCTCGCGACCAGCCTTGCATCGGCAAGGCGATTGAGGCCGGGAATACGCGAGGCGAGCCGGTATCCGATCATGCGCGCAATGATGAAGGCCATCGTGCCGCCATAAATGGCGCGGTCCTTGCCCGAAATTGGCACGCCCACACTCTCGGCGATGCTGGCATCGCCTTTCAGGAACGCCTTCACGAAGAAGACCCGCGCAAACGAGCGTTCGACGCGTGCGAAAATCCGGTCCTTCAGGCTGTCGCCCTTATAGAGTTCGGCATCCATCGTGGCGCGGAGCAGGCCGCCGCAGATGGCATCATCATATTCATGGCGCAGCGTGGCAGAGCGGGTGCACCAGATTTTGACGATGTCTTGCGGGTTATCGGCAAGCAGATCCTCTGGCAGGCCCAGCAGATAGCAGCGATAGCGCGACAGCTCGACCCGTGCGCGCTCTTCCCGCGTGAAGCTGGTGCGGCCTTTGGCCAGCACGCCTTCGGACAGGAAATAGACCGGGATCAGCCCGGCGGGCATCTGGTCCAGCTGCGGAATGGGCATCCCATAGGTCTTGGCATCCCACATGCCCTGCCGGGTGAGCACATTGACGCGCACCATGGAGTGCATCAGCCGCACCATTGCAGCGGATTTGAAGCCCGCGCCATGCCGCTCCAGCGCGCCGGGAAGGATCGTGGTGGTGAAGAAGGTCGCGGTTTCCTTCACGCGGCGCGCGGCTGTCGCGTGAGAGAGCGTCCCCGTCAGCGCCATCGGCAGCGCGCTATATTTGTTGAGGAAGGTCGCAATGAACGCGCCGCGAATGGCAAAGGGTGAGAAATTGGCCGCCGAGTTGCGGTCTGCCGCTGCGCCTTCTTCCACCAGGCTCATGTCCAGCCAGTCAGGGACGCGTTCCATCTCTTCGATGAGCGCGACGAGTTCGGGCGGGGCGTCTGGAACCGCCTCCAGTCCCTTGTCGCACGCTGTCACCAGCATATCGACCAGCGCGCGAAAGCCATGTTCGCGCATCAGCGCGGCATAGGCGTCTCCGGTCTTGTCGCCCAGCATGGTATATTCGCGAAAGCGCGCCACCATGTCTTCATCCTGCAACAGCGCCGCCCGGTTGATCGACTTCGAGCCGGTCAGTTCGGTCGTGTCCTCCGCGCCGATCGCAAAGCGTTCGGGCGGCGTATCAAAATCGAGCTGGCCAAAAACGGCAGGAAGCGCATCGGCCTGAGAGCGGACGCGTGCGGATATCGTGTCAATGGATGGGCGCATGGGCAGGATGGTGCGCGAAATTCAGTGGTTTGGGAAGTGGTTTATCCCTTCCGCTGGAGCGCAGGGTTTTTCAGGCCCAGGCATCATAGCCTAATGGGGTGAATCACCACTGGGCGGCTTTACCAACCCCATGCACAGCCGCAACTCTTCCCCATTTCGAGTCACGCGTTCTCGATCATCTGGAGCCGTCTGCGCAACAGACTCGCGTTCGTGGCCAAGCGCAGCATCGCTTTCCGGCCCAGTTTTGCCGCCTGCGCGCAGTTCCTTCCGCGCCTCACTCTCCAGCACGGCGGCCAGCATGGCCATGGCTGTTACAGCATCATTCGGCCCGTCGCGTGCCCGCAAATCCTGATGAGCGATGGCCGCTAGCGCAGCGCAACGCAGCATCGAAGGCTCTGCGGGCGGCGGATCGATCCGGTCTGCGCGCACCATGCAGTCGCGCACCAGCCCATGCGCCGAGGCTTGCGGATCCTTCGCTGCGACGGCTTCTTCCTGCAACCGGGCGATCTGCGCGCGGACGGCAGATTTGATTTCACCATCATTATGCCCGCTTGCTCTGGCCAACTGAACCCGCACCACATCGGCAAAATGTGCTCCGCGTAATGTAAGATCAGGGAAGCCCTCCCAGCCCGGTGCTCCCCGCTCCTGATCAAAAGCAACCAGCGCCAGCGCAGCTACGCACCGCAAATCCTTCGTTTCCTCTGGCGTGAAAGCACGCGCGGCTGTGGCGGGCGATGGAAGCAGACAGAGAAGGAGCGGCAAAAAGCTCTGTTTCATAGCCGATTTGTCCATGACCTCGTCGGCTTTGGCAAGCCATATAGTGTGATCGTTGAAGTCCCTTTCTCTGCCATCTGGCGGCAAAGAAGAAGGGTGGGGATTGAAACTTTGACGTTACCTGCTTGGGGGGCGTGACACGCGGGCCAAGTCACGGCACATGGTACAGATGATGCAAACATGGACGTGGTGCATAGCTGGGCTAACGATCTGGAGCGCAGGAGCCGTTGCGCAGCAGCCGTTGCCCGTGCTTGTCGCCATTGGCACCAACAGCGCAGGCGCAGAAATATTGGTGGATCGCGCGAGCCTGCGCGCCTCTCGCCCGGTCGATGCGCCGCGCGGGGTGACAACGATGCTGCTTTCCGCCGAAATTCGATCCCCCGGCGGACGGCGGGCAGGGCCGCAAACCGAACGGATGCTGTTCAGCTTCAACTGTACCGCGCGGACCCTCAACGTCCTCACTTATTACAAGGGCTGGGCCAATGGCACGCGCTCACATGATTGGCGCGCGGCGGACCTGATGCGCAAATATGAATCGCCTCGCTCTGGATCGCTTGCTGAGTTGGCGATGATCTATGCCTGTTCGGGCGGTCGCCTGCCGCTGCCGCCTGCCAATGGCGCCGAAGCGATCGGTGATGAGGATGATGGCTGACCGGCAAGGATCAACCCGCAAGGAGAGGTGTGAGCATGACCAACTTTGAGACGATGGAGGTTGAACAGGAAGGCCCGATCCTGTGGTTGCGGATCAACCGACCGGAAGCCATGAACGCCTATACCGCGCAGATGGGGGCTGAACTGACGGCCGCTTTCACCCATGCGAGCGACGAAGATTCGATCCGCGTTGTCATCCTGACTGCCAAAGGGCGCGTCTTCTGCGCGGGCGCGGATGTTTCTGCGGGTGCAGGCAGTTTCGATACGGCCAGCGGCGAAGGGGCCAAGAATTTCGGCAGCGGCGGCAGCGGTCGGGACAGCAACTTCATCGGCGCGATGATGGCCTGCAAAAAGCCCTCCATCGTGGCGTTCAATGGCTCTGCCGCGGGCGTGGGGCTGACGCTCACTTTGCCGTGCGATATCCGGATCGCCTCTGAAACCGCAAAATTCGGCTGCGTCTTTACGCGGCGCGGGCTGGTGCCGGAGGCGGGCTCGGCCTGGTTCCTCAGCCAGCTGGTGGGCCTGTCTCAAGCCCTGCGCTGGTGCTTGACGGGCAGCCTGTTCCCGGCAAGCGAGGCGCTGGAGAAGGGGCTGATTTCCGAGACCTGCCCGGCAGATCAACTTGAGGACCGCGCTCGCGCGCTGGCCATGGAGATTGCGGAGAATTGCTCGCCCGTGGCGCTGGCACTGACGCGGCGGATGCTGTGGCGCTTCTCGAACGATCCAGACCCGTCGGGCGCGCTGGGCATTGATGCGCGGCTCAACATCGAGCTGGGGCAGACGGCGGACGTGCATGAGGGCGTGGCGGCGTTTCTGGAGAAGCGCGCGCCGCAATTCCCATCCCGCGTGTCGCAGGATTTGCCAGAAACGGATTTGTGGTGAGGGCAGGCTTTACGCTCACGAACGGGAATGACGACAGGGTTGCCATCGCCCTTCACTTCCGGCACTGATCTAAAAACTGCACATGTGTGATAGATTGGAATCCTGATGGAGAGTGGACAGGCAGCGGCGGTTCTCCGCCCTTTGCCGCTGGCGGATGAGGCCAGCGCGGGTTTCTGGGATGCGGCAAAGGAGGGGCGTCTTGCTATCCAGCGCTGCATCGCCTGCCGCCGCTGGAATCACGCCCCCAGCCTCGCCTGCCCCGGCTGTGGCAGTCTGGACCTGGGCTATGAGGAGGTGTCTGGCAGAGGCACGCTCTTTTCATGGACGATCATCAAAGAGGCCCCGGCCCCCGGCTTTCGGGACAAGCTGCCGCTTATCGTCGGCATCGTTGAGCTGGCAGAGCAGCCACATCTGCTGATGGCCGCAAACCTGCTGGAGATCGCGCCCGAAGATTTGCAACTCGGCATGGGGCTTGAGGTGGTGTTCGAAGCGGTGACCGGTGACTGCACGCTCCCGCAATTCCGTCCGGCACAGGGGTAAGCGACATGTGGGCATTTTCTGACAAGGTCGCCGTCGCCGGGATTGGCTATTCCACGCTCACCCGCCGGGCCGAACGTCCACTTGCCGCGCTGGCGGTGGACGCCGTCGATGCGGCGCTGGCGGATGCAGGCATCACGCGCAAAGAACTGGACGGGCTTTCCACGTCGCCCGGAATGCCGCGTTATGGCGGGGCCAAGGGCACGGTCGAGGGGATCGACGTGGTCAACCCCTGGTATCTGAGCGAATTGCTTAGCACGCACCATCATCTCGCCTGGACCGGATCGACCAACGCGATGGTGACGCAGGGCTTCATGGAAGCCGCCATGGCGATTGCGAGCGGCGTCTGCACGCACGTCATCGTCTATCGCGCGCTGCATGTGCCGCCGGGGTCTTATGTGAATTATGAGAGCCAATATGCGAGCGGCCAGGAACAGTTCATGGCCCCCTATGGCTTTTCCGGCCCGCCGAGTTGGGCCGCCACCATCGTGCGGCGCTATTTTGAGAAATTCGGCTACAGTCGCAAGGATTTCGCGCGCTACATCGTTGACAATCGCGCCAACACGCAGGCCAATCCCAATGGCTTCTGGCGTGGCAAGCCGATTGTCGAGGATGATTATATCAACGCCCGCATGATCGCGGACCCGATGTCGATCCTCGATTGCGACATTCCGGTCGATGGCTGCGCGGCGCTGCTGCTCACCTCTACCGAACGCGCGCGCGACCTGAAGCAGAAGCCCGCGCTCATCACCGGCTTTGCGGCGGGCACGCACCCCGCGCCCTATGGCATCCCGATGACGCTGGAGGATTTGTGGACGGGAGCCGAACAGGTCGCCGAACGTCTCTGGGCCGCGACCGGGCTGGGGCCGAAGGATATGGATGTCGGCCAGCTTTATGATGGTTTTGCGCCGTTCGTCTATATCTGGCTTGAAGGGCTCGGCATCGTTCCCAAGGGCGAGGGGCTGGCCTTCCTGCGCGATGGCGAGGGCAGCCTGACGGGCCGCTTCCCGCTCAACACCGGCGGTGGGGCGCTCGGCGAAGGGGGGCTGCACGGCATGACGCAACTCGCCCCATCCGTCATTCAGGTCACAGATCGCGGCGGCGCGCTGCAGGTGGCGGGAGCCAACCGCTCGATTGCCACGATTTCGAACGGGCTCACCAAATCGACAGCGTTCGTGATCAGCCGGGATTCCTGATTCCCCTTGCCAAGCCGGGCGCTTCATGGCTTTGACAGGGGGACCATTTGAATCGAACAGGACCGGTATGAACCCCGTCACCACCATTGAAGGCAAGGCCTATCCGTTCGGCCAGAAGAATATCGATACGGACGTCATCATCCCCGCGCACTGGCTGAAAACCATCACGCGTGCAGGGCTGGGGCGCGGCGCATTTGAGGCGCTGCGCAAAGATCCGGACAATCTGTTCGACTCGCCCGAATATACTGGCTCGCCGATCTTGATCGCCGGCGACAATTTCGGCTGCGGATCAAGCCGCGAACATGCCGCGTGGGCGCTGGGCGATCTGGGCATCACCGCCGTGATTGCGCCCAGCTTTTCGGACATTTTCTCCGGCAATGCCTTCAAGAACGGCATTTTGACGGTCGTTCTGCCGCAAGAGGCCATTGATCGTCTGATGGAGGTCGCCAAGACCGATCCCATCCATATCGATCTGGAAAGCCAGACTGTTACCACCCCATTTCAGGACCGGTTCGAGTTCAAGATTGATCCGTTCCGCAAGCATTGCCTGCTGAACGGTCTTGATGAAGTCGGGCTGACGATGGCGATGGACGCGAAGATTTCAACCTATGAAGATAAGGCCGCCAAGGCATGGCCCTGGCTGTCAGGAGAGGGAGTAAAAGCAGCATGAAGGCATTGTTGAGCAAAGCGCCGGGCGGACCCGAAACGCTGGTTTTGGAAGAGGTTCCGGATCCCGTTCCTGGTCCGGGTGAAGTCCGCATTGCGGTGAAGGCCTGCGCGGTCAACTTTCCTGACGTGCTGGTGATCGAAGACAAATATCAGTTCAAGCCGCAAAGGCCCTTCGCTCCCGGCAGCGAGATTGCGGGCGTGATCGACGCAGTGGGCGAAGGCGTGACCAAGTGGAAGGTCGGAGACCGCGTGCTCTCCTCCACCGCCTCGTCCGGCGGCATGGCCGAATTGAAGGTGGTTGCCGAAGGCGTGCCGTTCGCGCTGCCCGATGATCGCAGCTTTGCCGAAGGTGCCTCGCTGCTAATGACCTATGGCACCACCATCCACGGCCTGCTGGACCGGGGCGATGCCAAGGCGGGCGAGACGATGCTCGTGCTCGGCGCGGCAGGCGGCGTCGGCATTTCAGCGGTGGAACTCGGCGCGGCGCTGGGGATGCGCGTGGTCGCTGCTGTGTCCTCTCAGGAAAAGGCGGATTTCTGCAAGTCCATCGGCGCGGCTGAAACCGTTGTCTACCCGCGCGGCCCGCTCGACCGGGATCAGCAAAAGGCGCTGTCTGCGGCGTTCAAGGATGCGGTTGGCCCCGAAGGCGCGCATATCGTCTATGACATTATCGGCGGCGATTATGCCGATCCGGCGATCCGCTGCATCGCGTGGGAAGGCCGCTATCTGGTGATCGGCTTCACCGCTGGCATCCCCAAGCTGCCGCTCAACCTGACCCTGCTCAAGGCGTGCGATGTGCGCGGCGTCTTCTGGGGCGCGGCTGTGGCGCGCGATCCCAAGGGCCATGCCCGCAACGTCGCCAAGCTGTTCGAGTTGTGGCGTGACGGCAAGATCAACCCGCGCATCACCGAAACCTTCCCGCTTGAACGTGGCGGAGAAGCGATTGCCAAGCTGGGCGACCGTGCCGCGCTGGGCAAGATCGTGGTGGAGATGGAATAATCCCCGGCAAAACTTGCGAATCCAAGGGTTCGTGCCTATGTCGCGGGCGAATAGAGCAAGGAAGTGACATGACCACGTTTGACGACCGCGAAAAGGCCTTCGAGAACCAGTTTGTCCGCGAAGAGGAAATGAACTTCCGCATCACGGCGCGCCGCAACAAGCTGGTGGGCCAGTGGGCGGCTGAACTGATGAAGCTGACCGCTGAGGAAGCCGATTCCTATGCCAAGGGTGTGGTGCAGGCTGACTTTGAAGAAGCGGGCGACGAAGATGTGGTCCGCAAGGTGCTCGGCGATCTGATCGGCGCGGGCGTTGATGTGAAAGACGAAGACGTTCGCAAGGCTCTGGCTGACAAGGCCGTGGAAGCCCGCCGCCAGCTGATGGAAGCGAAGTAAACGGCCATGCCCATGCCCGCCGCCCAGATTGAAGAGATGATCCGCGCCGCATTTCCGGATGCGGTGGTGGTCATCAGCGATCTGGCCGGCGATGGCGATCATTATGCCGCAACCGTAACCAGTGCCGCATTCAAGGGGATGCCGCGCGTGAAACAGCATCAGGCCGTCTATGCCGCTCTTGGCGGACGGATGGGCGGAGAGCTTCACGCGCTGCAACTGACAACAAAAATCCCCGGCTGAGACTTACTTTCCCCGCTCATCCTGAGTAGGGGCTGAGCTTGTCGAAGCCCCGTATCGAAGGACATCCTTCGAGACGCCATTTCGACAGGCTCAATGGCTCCTCAGGACGAACGGAGTTGTGAGCAGAGGAGTGAAGACCATGACCGACGCAACGCACGCCCGCATTAGCGAAATCGTGAATGGCAATGATGTGGTGCTGTTCATGAAGGGCACACCGCTGTTTCCACAGTGCGGCTTTTCCAGCAAGGCCTGCGCGATTCTGGACCATTGCAATGTCGAGTTCGCCAGCGTGGACGTGTTGCAGGACGCCCAAATTCGAAGCGGTATCAAAAGCTTCAGCGACTGGCCGACCATTCCTCAACTTTATGTGAAGGGTGAGTTTATCGGCGGATCGGACATCATGATGGAAATGTTCGAAGCCGGGGAGCTGCAGGATCTGCTGGCGGAGAAGGGGCTGGCGTAAGGCCAGCCTTCGCGCTTTTGTCAGGGCCAAAATCGTCACCGTTCGGGCTGAGCTTGTCGAAGCCCTGCCTTTCAACCTTTTGCGCATCTTGAAGGACAGTCCTTCGACAGGCTCAGGACGAGCGGTGCGGGGAGGCGCGTTATGACCACAATCTTCATCGACGGTGCCGTGGGCACAACCGGGCTTGAAATTCGCGAGCGGCTGGCCGGGCGTAGCGAGATTGCGCAGATCATCCTGCCCGAAGACAAGCGCAAGGATGAAGCCGCGCGGCGCGAGGCGCTGAACGATGCGGACATCGTGATCCTGTGCCTGCCCGATGATGCCGCCAAAGAAGCGGTCAGCCTGATCGCCAATGATCGCACCCGGGTGATCGATGCTTCGACGGCGCACCGTGTCGCGCCGGGTTGGGTCTATGGTTTTCCTGAAATTTCGGGCCGCGATGCGGTGGCGAACGCAATGCGCGTGTCCAATCCCGGCTGCTATTCAACCGGCTTCATTGCGCTGGTCGCGCCGCTTGTGAAGGCCGGGCTGCTGCCTGCGGACTGGCCCTACACCTGCAACGCCGTTTCGGGCTATTCGGGCGGCGGCAAGGCCATGATTGCGGAGTTTGAGGCGTCGGCTGCGCCGACCGCGTGGCGCACCTATGCACTGGGGCTGGCGCACAAGCATGTGCCCGAAATGCAGGATAAATGCGGCCTCGCCCACGCGCCCTTGTTCGCGCCATCAGTTGCCAATCTCAATCGCGGGATGATCGTGGATGTGCCACTGATGACGGGCGCGATGGCCAGCAAGCCGTCCGCCGAGGCCCTGCGCGACGCACTCAAGGTGCATTACCAAGGCTCCAAACTGGTCTCTGTTGTCGAAGACTTCGACGAAGCCAATCTGCTGGTCGAACGTTGCACGGGCACCGACCGGTTGGAGCTGTTCGTGTTTGGCCGCACCGATGGCACGCAAGTGCGGCTGGTGGCAGCGCTCGACAATCTCGGCAAGGGCGCATCGGGCGCGGCGGTGCAGTCGATGAACCTGATGGCGGGGCTGCCCGAAACGGCGGGGGGGCGGGGCCTGACCCCAACCCCTTTGCGTGTGG
>CALMZE010000104.1 GCA_937870585.1 uncultured Sphingomonadales bacterium
GGCAGACATGACCTATAGATTGGGTGTTGATGTTGGGGGTACGTTTACGGACCTTTTGTTGTTTGATCAGGGGAGCGGGGGATTTTGGCGGCATAAGACGCCGTCGACGCCGCACGACAGTTCGGTGGGTGTTCTGAACGGGGTGGCTGCGATTTGTGCGGAGGCGGGCATTGCTGCGTCTGATGTGGAGTTTTTTCTGCACGGGACGACGGTTGCGACCAATGCGATGCTGGAGGGCAAGGGCGCGCGGGTTGGTCTGGTGACGACGGATGGCTATCGTCAGGTGATGCAGATTGCGCGGTCCTTTGTGCCGGGTGGTCTGGCAGGCTGGATCGTGTGGCCCAAGCCGCAGCCGCTGGCGGCGCTGGAGGATACGGTCGAGATCAAGGGCCGCATGGACGCGCAGGGCAAGGAGAGCGCGCCGTGCGATGATGCGGACATTCGTGCGGCACTGGAAAAGCTCAAAGGTCAGGGCGTGGAAGCGCTGACGGTGGCACTGGTCAATGGCTATCTCAATGGCGCGCACGAACGGCGCGTGGCCGAGCTGGCAGCTGAGATCATGCCGGACATTCCGGTGTCGCTCAGCCATGTGGTGCTGCCCGAGATGCAGGAATATGAGCGGACGCTGACGACCGTGGCCAATGCCGCCGTCCGCCCGGTGGTGAGCAAATATGTCCGCAACCTGCGCGAAAATCTGCGCGGTTCAGGGATGGCGGGCTCGCTGTCTTTGCTGCGCTCGGATGGCGGGCTGATGTCTTCGGAGAAGTCCGAAGAGCATCCGGTATCCTTGCTCATGTCGGGTCCGGCAGGCGGGGTGACAGGCGCGCTGTGGGTGGGGAAGAATGCGGGCATCCGCAATATCCTGACGCTTGATGTCGGCGGCACCTCGACCGACGTCGCGCTCATCGAAAATCTCGAACCGCGCCGGGTGCGGACGACCGAAGTGGGGCATCTCTCGGTGCGGGCGTCTTCGCTTGACGTGAAGACGGTGGGTGCGGGCGGCGGCTCGATTGCCTATGTGCCCGAACTGACCGGCGCGCTGCGCGTTGGCCCCCAATCGGCGGGCGCAGTGCCGGGGCCGGTGGCGTACGGGAAGGGTGGCGAACTGCCGACCGTGACCGATGCCAACGTCGTGCTCGGCTATCTGCCGGAAAATCTGCTCGGGGGGAGCTTCAAGCTCGACCGGGAAGGCGCGAAAAAGGCCGTCCAGACGATTGCGGACGCACTCGGCATCGACCTGATGGCGGCGGCGCGCGGCATCATCGACATTGTGAACGAGAATATGTTCGGCGCGCTGCGCATGATCTCGGTTCAGCAGGGCTATGATCCGCGCCACTTTGCGCTGATGGGCTTTGGCGGCGCGGGGCCGCTCCATGTCAATGCGGTCGCGCGGCTGATGGGCAGCTGGCCCGCCATCTCGCCCGTCTCTCCCGGCGTGCTGTGCGCGCTGGGCGATGCGACCACGCGGATGCGCACAGAAACCGCGCGCTCCTATGCGCTGCGCTTCAATGAGACCGATGAAGCCGATGTGCTGGCGCAACTCGACGAGATGGCCCGCCAGACGCGCGCTGAGCTGACGGCGGAAGGCATTGCCGAGGCGGACATCACATCCTTGTTCGAACTCGATGTGCGCTATGAGGGACAAGCCTTCGAAGTGCCGCTCTCGGTTGATCCCGAGACGCTGCGCCGCGACGGACTGGCGAGCGTGCAGGCGCGCTTTGACGAAGAACATGCCCGGCTGTTCACCTTCAACATGGACAGCGCGCACGAGCTTGTGAATTTGCGCGCCGTCGCGCTTGGGCCGTCGCTTGATCTCGAAGCGCCCCGGCTCAAGCAGGGCAATGGCGATCCATCCGCTGCCAAGATCCGCGACCATGAACTCTGGTTCGATGGCGCAATGCGGCCTGCGGTGATTTATGACCGGGCCAAACTGCTCGCCGGAGACGTGATCCCCGGCCCCGCCATCGTTGTGGAGATGGACTCCACCACGCTCATCGAAGGTGATTGTGTCGGCACGATCGATGCCGTCGGCAACCTCCTGATCAACCCGCGCTGAGGAGCAGAGCCATGCCCGCACGGATCATCCAGACCAATGACACCCCGTTCCAGACCGTCCCCATCGACACGGTGACGCTGGACATTATCGAAAACGCGCTGCGCAATGCCCGCATCGAAATGGACGCGACGCTGGTGCGCACCGCCATGTCGCCGGGTATCCGCGAACAGGGCGACGCCTTCCCGCTGATCGCCGATCATAATGGCAAGATGATCGTCGGCCAGTTCGGCAGCTATATCGGGCCGTTCCTCGACGGGTTCGACGGGACGGTGGAGGATGGCGATCTGATCTTCCTGTCCGATCCCTACTCGGTGGGCGGCGCAATCAGCCATAGCAATGACTGGCTGGTGCTGCTGCCGGTGTTCAAGGACGGGCGGCTGATCGCCTATACCTCGATGTTCGGCCATCAGAGCGACATTGGCGGCATGGTGCCCGGATCGATGCCGATCCAGGCCTCGACCATCTTCCAGGAGGGGGTGCGCATTCCGCCGGTCAAGCTGTGGAAGCAGGGCGTGTATAACGAAGACCTGATCAAGCTGATCATGCATCAGGTCCGCACGCCGGACTGGTGCAAGGCCGATCTCAACGCGCTGATCGCGAGCTGTCGCGTCGCCGCGCGCCGGGTGATCGAGATGGCTGAACGCTTTGGCGATGACGTGTTCGTCTCGGCGACCGATCTGCTGCTCGAACGCAACTTCCGCGCGATGAAGCAGCTGATCGAAAGCTCGATCGGCGAGGAGCCGGTGAGCTTTGAGGATTATATCTGCGACGATGGCAAGGGCTTTGGCCCCTACAAGATCAAATGCACGATGTGGCGCGAAGACGGGCGCGTTGTGCTCGATTTTGCAGGCACCGATCCGCAGAGCTCGGCCTCGATCAACATGTTCCTCAACGAGAATATGATGCGGATGTTCTTTGGCATCTACATGATCATGGTGTTCGATCCGCAGATCCTGTTCAACGATGGCTATTATGACCTGATCGATGTGCGCATTCCCGAAGGCAGTTTGCTCAAGCCAAAGTTCCCGGCCGCCCTGTCTGGCCGCACCCATGTGCTTGGCCGCCTGTTCGATATCCTTGGCGGTCTGCTCGGCCAGAAGACGCCGGAGTTCCTCAACGCAGCTGGCTTCTCCTCCTCGCCGCACCTATTTTACGCCGGGACGGACAAGAGCGGCAAATGGTTCCAGCTGTTCCAGATCGCCTTTGGCGGCATTCCGGGGCGACCGCTGGGCGACGGGCCGGATGGGCACTCGCTGTTCCCGGGCTTTACCAACGTCCCCAACGAGTTCCTCGAACGCTACTTCCCGCTGGTGATCGAGCGCTATGAGACGGTGGCCGATTCAGGCGGGGCGGGGCTGCATCGCGGCGGCAATGGCATCGACATGGTCTACCGCTTCCTCGAACCCGGCGTGATCGCCATCCATGATGATCGCTGGTTCGTGCCGCCCTGGGGCGTCAATGGCGGCGAACCCGGCGCACGCGCGCGCAAGGTTCTGATCAAGGCCGATGGCACAGAGATCATCGTCGGCAACAAGATCGAGGATTATCCGGTCGAAGCCGGCGACCGGCTGCACTTCATCACCTGGGGTGGCGGCGGCTGGGGCGACCCGCTCGACCGCGATCCCGCACTCCTCGCCAAGGAACTCAGCCAAGGCCTTGTCACCGCAGAAGGCGCGCGCCGCTACGGCGTCGTGCTGACCGACACCGGCACCGTCGACCAAGCCGCAACCACCACCCTCCGAACCCAGATGCGCTCCGCACGCGGACCCGTCCAAACCTTCGACTTCGGTCCCAATATCGAAACACTCCGCGCCAACTGCATGACAGAAACAGGACTCCCAGCCCCCATACAACCACAATGGCAGTTCGCGGAGGTGGCGGGATAA
>CALMZE010000105.1 GCA_937870585.1 uncultured Sphingomonadales bacterium
CCGTTGTCGCGGAAATATTCGCCCATCGCCACGCCGGTGTACGGCGCGAGATACTGAAGCGGGGCGGGTTCGGACGCGGTTGCAGCAACCACGATCGAATATTCCATGGCGCCCTGTTCTTCGAGCGCGCGGACGATCTGCGCCACGGTCGAACGCTTCTGGCCGACGGCGACATAGATGCAATAGAGCTTCTTGCTTTCGTCAGAGCCGCTGTTGACGCCCTTCTGGTTGATGAAGGTGTCGATGGCGACGGCGGTCTTGCCGGTCTGACGGTCACCGATGATCAGTTCGCGCTGGCCACGGCCCACGGGCACGAGTGCGTCGAGCGCCTTGAGGCCCGTCTGCACCGGTTCATTCACCGACTGGCGCGGGATGATGCCGGGGGCCTTGACTTCAACGCGGCTGCGCTGCGTGGTCTTGATCGGGCCTTTGCCATCAATCGGATTGCCAAGACCGTCGACCACGCGGCCGAGCAGTTCCTTGCCGACCGGAACGTCCACGATGGTGCCGGTGCGCTTCACCGTATCACCTTCGCGGATTTCAGCGTCCGAGCCGAAAATCACGACGCCGACGTTATCGGCTTCGAGGTTGAGCGCCATGCCCTGAATGCCGTTGGCGAATTCCACCATTTCACCGGCCTGAACATTGTCGAGGCCGTGGATGCGAGCGATACCGTCACCAACGGACAGCACCTGGCCGACTTCCGAAACCTGAGCTTCGGTGCCGAAGTTGGCGATCTGGTCCTTGATGACCTTTGAGATTTCTGCGGCGCGGATATCCATGTTCAGCCTTTCATTGCCGTAGCAAGCGTGTTCAAGCGGGTTTTGATCGAGCTATCGATCATCTGGGAGCCGATCTTCACGACCAGCCCGCCGAGAATGGCGGGATCGACCGTCTGGTTGACCGCGACGTCGCGGCCGACCTTGGCCTTCAATTGAGCGCCGAGCGCCGCAATCTGTTTGGTATCGAGCGGATGGGCGGAGGTGACCTCTGCCGTTGCTTCGCCGCGATGAGCCGCAGCGAGCGCGCCATAGGCGCGGATGATCGCACCCAGTTCGCCAAGGCGGCGATTCTGCGCCAGCACGCCGAGGAAGTTCGCGGTCAGCCCGTCCAGCTTCATCGACTTGGCGAGCGCTGCAACAGCGGCAGAAGCCGCGCTGCGGCTGACCAGCGGATTGGTTGTGAGCGATGCGAAATCTGTGGAAGCGGCCAGCGCCTCCTTCAGCGAATCAAGGCTTTTGCCGACCGAGTCGATAGCCTTGGAGTCGCGGGCCAGATCAAACAGCGCTGTTGCGTAGCGCCCTGACAGACTGGCCTGAATGCCGCCGGAATTCTCCACGCGCGAATGCCCCCAAGAGGATGGAAATTGTCAATGACACAGGCCGGGAACAGCACGCCATTTCCGCCAAGTCGCGGGGCCGGTAGCAATCATTTTGCTGCGATGCAAGATAGCAATACCTGTCTCTGCGGGGCTTTGCGCACGGACGTTTCCTTTTTTATGGAATGTCCGCAACACAGACGCACCAAAGGAGAGCGCCATGGGTGAAATGATTCGCATCACGATGAATGACGGCTTTGAGATGCCGACTTACCACGCTCCCGCTGAAGGGGTGCGCAAGGGCGGGCTTGTTCTCATTCAGGAAATCTTCGGCGTGACCGATCATATCCGCGAACTGTGCGATGAATATGCAGCAGACGGCTATGAAGTCCTCTCGCCCAGCCTGTTCGACCGCGAGCAGCCCGGCTTTCAGTGTGATTACTCCACCCCGCAATATAATCGCGCCATTGAACTGGCGCGCAAGGATCATCCGTTCGATCAGTCGGTTGCCGATGCGGACACCTGCATCGCTTGGCTGAAGGCGAAGGGCGGGCCGCTGTTCATCACCGGCTATTGCTATGGCGGATCGGTCAGCTGGCGGTGCGCACAGCTCAACTCCAATCTGTCGGCCTGCTCTTCCTATTATGGCAGCATGGTGCCGACGCTGTTCGCCGACCCCGCACCGCAGTGCGCGACCATCGCCCATTTTGGCCGCTTCGATGCCGGCATCCCGATGGACGGCGTCGAGGCGCTGATCGCCAAAGGCCATGAGACGGCGCAGATCTTCGTCTATGAAGCGAACCACGGCTTCAACTCGGACCGCCGTAAGGATTATCACGAACCGAGCGCGGATCAGGCGCGGGAGCGGACGCTGATGCTGTTCAAGGCATGTGGGGGGGGACGTGATGCCCGAAACAAGTGACGGGAAACATCCTTTGGACGATTGCGATCCAAATGAATGTTATCAAACTATGATGTCTGAGCGGACGGTGCTCATCACTGCCCAGCGTGAATCTGAAGACAATTTAATCAAAACAATTATCCAGCTTTCGTCGACAATGATTGCATTGACAGCAGGATTTTCTGCGCAGTCGAATTTTGATATTTCGGGGTCCTCATTTTTCGCTGCGGCGATTGGAATAATTTTTCTAGTTTTGGCAACTTTTTTTGGCCTCATAGAGCATTGGTTTGCATCGAAAGCCTATGCGCAGCAGCAGAAGCTTTTGGTTGATTATTATCAAAAAAAGATCTCGGAATTTGAAGATCCTAAAGCAAATAAATGCGTTCGCTGGTCTCAGAGAGCTGCTTTAATATCCTTTACAATTGCCATGATTTTTGTAGCAATGTTGGCTGTCTTGCAGTTCAAGGAAAGTCCAAATGTCGGAAAAATCTCCACCCCCTCCGCCACCCCCTCCGCCAAGTCATGAGGGATACCGGGGATCCTTT
>CALMZE010000106.1 GCA_937870585.1 uncultured Sphingomonadales bacterium
AAGAACGCCGCGCGCTTTGTCGCCTTGCGCCTTGGTTGTGGCGGGGATGAGCGCTGCGAGACGGGCCGGATCACCTGCGCCGCTGATCACGGACGCGAGGAAGGCCTGACGGGCTTCGAGACGGGCGACTTCGGCCTTGGCCGTGGCTTTGACCGCTTCGATTTCGTTTTCAAGCGAGGCAACCTGCTTGCGGGCATCGCTGCGTTCGGCCTGACGTTCGGCAAAAGCAGACGCGGCATCCGATACAGCAACGGCAGACACGGCAACCTGGCCTACGGAGAGAACCGCGCCGACCAATGTGGTGGCGACAATACCGGCACAGGCCAGTTGAACGCGAGAAGACAGGTGGATGCGGGTCATGTTCGCGCCATCATGCAGAAACACTTCACGAGACCGGAAAAGGTGGCGCACGTTCGCCATAAAATTCCCCGTCCCGGAGACTGCGACCTGACCCATTGAAACCCCCGAATAGCGACCCGAATTTGACTGTGCCCATCCGCTACGGCGGGCACGTCTGTGATCAGGGTCACTGCCCGCCGCGCGGGGCAGAAGCAAGCGACTGATAATAGTCACGGGTTAAACCGGCTGACTCCCGCGCCGAGTCGTTGAACGGAGGCTTCAACGCCCCGCGAAAGCGGCTGTTCACAAGGCTTTGCCAGTGTTTGACGGGCTCAAGATTGCGCGATTCACACAGGCGATTGAACCATTTTGCACCCAGCGCAACATGGCGCACCTCGTCATCCAGAATGCGTTTGATGATGCGGACTGTGGCGCTGTCTCCCATCGCCTCAAAGCGGCTGATCGTGGCGGGGCACACGTCCAGCCCGCGCGCTTCAAGCACCATGGGCACGATGGCCAGTCGGGCCAGAAGATCGTCTTGCGTCGCCTCTGCCGCTTCCCATAATCCGTCATGCGCAGGCATCGCGCCATAATGGCTGCCAAGCGCGTTGAGGCGGCGTTCCAAAAGCGCGAAGTGCATGGCTTCGTCTGCTGCGATGGAAAGAAAATCATCCATGAATTCAGAGGGTTGATCTGCACCAAAGCGTCCTGCCAGATCCAGCGCAAGATCAATCGCCACAAACTCGATATGGGCAAGCGCATGGAGCATGGCGGTCTGCGCCTGCGCGCTTCCACCGCGGCGGCGCGGCATCAGGCGCGGTGGCAGCAATTCTGGATGATCTGGACGGGCCGGGCGCTCAGGCATCGCCTCAGGCGCGGCAGCGCTCAGGCGAGCCAAGCGCCAGTCACGCGCGACTGCACGCGCGGCCTTCACCTTGGCCATGGGCTTTGCGCTGAGCAGGGCGTGGCGGATGGCGGGGAAGAGCGCGCCGGTCACCAGATCACACCGGCGCGGATGAGGTAGACCGCGCCGATCAGAGTCACGACCCAAGCCGTCCAGCGTTTGAATCCGGCATCGCTCATCTTGTCCAGCACCAGCCCGCCGGTCGCCGTGCCCGCCATGGAGGCCGGAATGGCCAATGAGAACACCCAAACTGGCGGCATGGCGTCAGTCATGCTCAACGCGGCCCCGCCATAGACGATGATCTTGGCAGCATGGCTGAACACCTGCGTGGCCGCTTTGGTGGCGACGATCTGATGGCGCGTCATTGCCGTGCGGACGAAGAAGATATCAAGCAAAGGCCCTGCCACACCCGCGGTCAGATTGACCGCGGTCACAGCAAAGCCGGAGATGACGGCGTGGAGTGGTTTGGCGGCATCAAGCTCGGCCCAGCTCTTGGGCAGCCAGACCAGCATCGCAACCAGCCCGAGCAGCAGAAACAGCACGGGTTTTGAAGGATTGATAGCGAGCAGTGAAACAATTCCAGCTGCCGCGGCAGAGGCCAGTGCATACCAGCCGACAATGCTCCAGCAGATATGATCACGCTGAAGAAACGCACGCCAACCATTTGAAACAAATTGCAAAATTCCATGCGTTGCAAAGGCTGCTGCCACGGGCAGGCTGAGCGCCAGTGCGCCCATCAGCACCAGCCCGCCCGCCATGCCGAAGATGCCGGAAAGAGTGGCGGTAAGATAGGCGGTGACGATCAGAAAGGCAGCAACGGCACCCGACATCAGAGCGCCTTCACCGCCTCCAGCACGGCAGCGGCATGGCCCGCGACCTTCACTTTGCGCCATACTTTGGCAATTATGCCCTGCGCGTCGATCAGGAAGGTCGCGCGCTCGATACCCATATATTTGCGGCCATAGAGCGATTTCTCCACCCACACGCCAAAGGTTTCGCACAGGCTGCCATCGGCGTCCGTGCCCAGCTCCACCTTCAATTCATATTTGTCGATGAATTTGGCGTGGCTCTTTTCACTGTCCTTGGAGATGCCGAGCACGGAGGCACCAGCGGCTGCAAAGTCTCCAATCAGCGCGGTGAAATCCTGCGCCTCACGCGTGCAGCCGCTCGTCGCATCCTTGGGGTAGAAGTAAACGACCAGCGGCTTCCCTCTGAAATCGCTGATCTTTTTTGGCGAACCATCAGGAGCGGTAAAGCCAGCATCGGGGGCGGGGGATCCGGCGTCGGCCATGGTCTATCCTTCCTTCACGTGGGTCCAGAGCGCTGAAATTGTGGCGCGGACGGTGGCAATCTGGTCGAGCAATGCGCCCCAGTCGGATGCGCCGCACGCTTTGGCCACCAGCGCCCGCGTGGCGGGCACAGGCTCTTCCAGATCGGGGGCGACCAGCCGCATGGTGACGAGGAAGCGCGTGAGCAGCGCATAGGCGACACTCGCATCCTCTCCCAGCCCGAGCGCGGCAATCGCATCGGCCAGCCGGGGATTGAACCCGCGCGCTTGCGTGAGTTGCGTCACATGAATGGCAAATTCCAGATCGACCAGACCGCCGGGGAGCAATTTGACATCAAGCGCGGTCTTGCCCGGTTTGTGCGCGGCCATATCGGCGCGCATCTTGGCCGCGTCCGCCACCACGATGGCCGGATCGCGCGGGCGGGTCAGTTCAGCATCAATCACCGCCTGGACTGCGACGCAGGCGGCAGGAGATCCATAGACCGGGCGCGCGCGGGTGAGCGCCATATGCTCCCACGTCCACGCGCTTTCGCGCTGATAGCGCTCAAAAGCGTCGAGTGAGACCGCGAGCGGCCCATCGGCCCCTGACGGGCGGAGACGTGTATCGACTTCGTAGAGCGGCCCGGATGCGGTCGCGACCGACAGTCCGTTGGTGATGCGCTGCCCCAGCCGGTTGAAATAATGCACCGCGCCGAGCGGACGGCGGCCATTGGACTCGGCAGAAAAATCGCCCGTAAACAGATAGATAAGATCAAGGTCCGAGGCGTGTGTGAGCTCGCCACCGCCAAAGCGACCCAGCGCCAATATGACCAGTTCGCTCTCGGGGAGGGTGCCATGCGCCTCTTCAAAGGCGCGCACGGTCGCGTCCGTCACCACGCGCACCGCCGCCTCTGCAACGCGCGCATAGCCGGATGCCACGTCGAGCGGATCGGCCACGCCTGTCGCAATCTGGGTGCCAAGCGCAAACCGCTTTTCGCCGACGATCTGCCGCACCCGGTCCAGCTGATCTTCGAGCATGGCATCGCCCAGCGTCATCGCCTGAACGAGCGCGTCCACGCTGTCGACCGGATCGAGCGCGGTCGAATCGATCAGCCCGTCCAGCAGCTCCGCACGGCGCGAGAGCGCTTCGGCGAGCGTGGGCGTGTGGCACAGGATTGTGGTCAGCAGATCGAGCAGGGCAGGGCGCGCCTCGATCAGGCGGAACATGTTGATGGCGGTTGGCAGCCGCTCCAGCATCTGATCGAAGCGGGTGATGGCCTGACGCGGCGCAGGCGCACGAGCGAAGGCCTTGATGATTGGCGGAAGCACCGCTTCAAACGCGTCGCGCGCGGCAGGCGTCCGCACAGAACGGAGCGTGCCGCCGCGCCAATCGGCGATGCGCGCGGCGAGATGTTCGGCATCATCGGCTGAATAGCCTTCAGCGAGCAATGTCTCTGACAGGCGTTCGGCGGAATTGGGCAGGCCCTCATTCGCATCCGGATCAAGCCCGTCATAGATCAGCCCGACTGCCTTGACGTGAGGGCTGAGCAGATCGAGCAGTGCCGCGCTGTTTTCCAGCCCATGCAGGTGCGCGACATTGTCCAGCGCGTCGGCCTGTGCGGGCAGGCTGTGCGTCTGCTGGTCATCCACCATTTGCAGGCGATGTTCGATGGTCCGGTAAAGCCGGTAGCTGGAAGAGAGCGTATCGGCCTCATCCGCGCCGATCCAGCCAGCGGCAGCGAGCGCGTTGAGTGCTGGAATGGTGGCGCGCATCCGCAAGCCAGTATCGCGCCCGCCATGGATCAACTGATGGATTTGCGCGAAAAATTCACACTCGCGAATGCCGCCGCGCCCGCGTTTCAGATCAAAGCCCGGCCCGAACGCCTGGCCCTGTGCATAATGATCGCGGATGCGCGCGGAGATGTTGCGCACTTCCTTGATCGCGCCGAAATCGACGCCGCGCCGCCATACGAAGGGCTTGATCGCATCAAGAAACTCCTCGCCCAGCGCAATGTCTCCCGCGCAGGAGCGGGAGCGGATGAAGGCCGCGCGTTCCCACGCCAGCGCCTGCGATTCATAATAGGCAATTGCACCTTCAATCGGCAGCGCCATCGGCGTCGCTTCAGGCGAGGGGCGTAACCGCAAGTCGATGCGGAACACATAGCCATCGCCATCGCGCGCCTGCAACAGCTCGACCATCTTGCGCCCGATGCGCACGGCGGCTTCCACCGGCTCATCCTTCTGGCGGCGCGGCAGGGTTTCGGGATCGAAGATAAGGATGGGATCAAGATCGGACGAATAATTGAGTTCGCCGCCGCCCTGTTTGCCGAGCGCAATGGCGGTGAAGCCGCGTGGTTCGGCGCCGGGTAGCACGGCCTCGATGGCGCCGGTGATCGCCTTGTCCATCGCGAAATCGGCAAAACGGGTCAGGTGGCCGGTCACATCTTCCAGAGACAAGGCCCCCGCCAGATCGCCCACGGCGACAGAAAGCGCCAGCCGTCCGCGTGCCCGGCGCAGCGCCGCGCCCAACGGCTTGTCTTCCAGTGTCACATCCAGCGCGGCGTCCAGATCGCCAGCCTGTAACTGGTCAGCCGTCTCGGGGAAACGCTTCATCAACTGGCGCAGGAAGGGAGAATGGGACTCCGCCCGCGTCAGTGCGTTTTTCAGATCAAACACCAAAATGCCCCCAAACAGCTCAGGCGGGTTCGCTGACCGTATCGGCCTTGCGCCGCCTTTGCGTAAACCAGATCGCGATGATTGCCAGCTCGTAGAGCAGGCAGAGCGGCAGAGCGAGCAGCAATTGTGAGACCACATCAGGTGGCGTCAGAACAGCCGCAATGCCGAACGCCGCCACGATGGCATAGCGCCGCCCGGATTTGAGCTGCTCACGCGTGACGATCCCAGCGCGCTCCATCAGCATCAGCACCACGGGCAAAAGGAATGCCACGCCAAAGCCGAACAGGAATTTGGTGACGAAGCCCAGATAATTGTCGATCCCCGGCAGCGCCTCCAGCGTGACACCACCGACATTGCCCGCATAGCCGAGCAGGAAAGAGAGAGCGATGGGCATCGCTACGAAATAGGCAAGGCTCGCTCCGGCGGTGAACAGTACGGGCGTCATCAACAGGAAGGGCAGAAACGCCTTTTTCTCTTTGGCGTAGAGGCCGGGCGCGACGAATTTCCAAAGCTGCGTGGCGAAGACGGGGAAGGCGAGCATGGTCGCTGCGAAAAACGCGACCTTGATCTCAACGAAAAACGCTTCGAACACATTGGTGTAGATGAACTTGCCTTGTCCGGCGTTGAGCAGTGGCTGAGCGAGGAGCGCGAAAATCGGCTTGGCGAAATAGAGGCAGATGCCAAACGCGATGGCGAGCGCGGCGATGCTCCACAACAGGCGCGCGCGCAGCTCGATCAGATGGTCAAGCAGAGGGGCCTTGGTCTCGTCAATATCGTTCACGCGGCGCTGTCCGGCTTGGGCTCTTCTGCGGGCGGCGAGATGGTGGCGGGGCCATCGGGCGCAAGCGGGGGGTGCTCGCGCATGATCCGCTCATTCTCTTCCTGCCACTTGCGCTCCATTTCCTTGATTTCAGATTCGCGCACCATTTCATCAAAGCCGGAGCGGAACTGGCGGGCGACATCGCGCGCCTTGGCGACCCATTGGCCGACCGCGCGCATCACGCGCGGCAAATCCTTTGGCCCGATCACGATCAGCGCGACCACGGCCACCAGCAGAAATTCGGTGGGTGCAACGTCAAACATTCAACAGCGGCCCGCTCAGGCGGTCTTGTCGGGCGTCTTGTCCGCTTCGATAATCGGGGTCTGGGGTGCGTCGATCTTGGCAGACGCGGCAGGTTCGTCCGCCATGCCCTTCTTGAATTCCTTGATGCCCTTGGCCACGTCTCCCATCATGTCAGAGAAGCGGCCCTTGCCAAACAACAGCATCACAAGGATGCCGACGACCAGCCAATGCCAGATGCTGAAGCTACCCATGAATCGTCTCCTTGCGCGAACTGAGCGCTAGATAGGCGCTTCGGCCCGCCTTTTCCAGTGCGGGCCGAATGCAATCAGGCGTCCAGATCCCATCCGCGTTCGCCATGGCTCGCCAGATCGAGCCCGTCATGTTCAGCTTCCTCATCCACGCGCATCGGCGAGACATAGGAGAGGACGAAGGCAATGCCCACGGTCCACAGCGCCGTCCAGATGATGGTGACACCCACGCCGATCACCTGCGCGACCAGTTGCTGCACCAGACTGCTCTGTTCAAAGCCAGGGCCGCCCAGTCCTTCAAGGATGAAGACGGGCAGGATCAGCGAGCCAAGAATGCCGCCCACACCGTGGACCGCAAACACGTCCAGCGAGTCATCGATATGCAGGCGCTGCTTGATCAGCAACACGGCATAGAAGCAGACGATGCCGCCCAGCACGCCCATGATGATCGCGCCCATCGGGCCGATATAGCCCGCAGCAGGCGTGACCGTTGCGAGGCCGGCAATCGCGCCTGTGACGATGCCGATGGAGGTCGGCTTGCCAATCTTGATGCGCTCCACAATGAGCCATGAGATGGCCGCCGCGCACGCCGCCAAATGCGTGTTCATGATGGCCGCCGAAGCATCATCGCCTGCTGCGAGGGCGGAGCCACCGTTAAAGCCGAACCAGCCGACCCAGAGCAGGCCCGCGCCCGTCATCGTCAGCGCCGGGGAGTGCGGCGGCAGGAGGGTCTTGTTGAAGCCCTTGCGCGGCTTGATCATCCACGCAAGGATCAGCGCGGCAATGCCAGCGGTGGTGTGGACCACGATTCCGCCCGCGAAATCGAGCGTGCCGCCCGTCTGCAACCAGCCGCCGCCCCACACCCAATGGGCCACGGGCACATAGACAAGGATGCTCCACAACATCGAAAAAGCGACCATCCAGCCGAAGCGGATGCGCTCGACAAAGGCACCGATGACAAGCGCCGGAGTGATGATCGCAAAGGTCATCTGATAGAGTGCGAACGTGCTTTCCGGAATGGTCAGTCCTTCGCGCAGATCATCCATGCCGGACAGGAAGAGCCGCCCGAAATCGCCAAGCATCGCGCCGCTGCCGGAGAAAACAAGGCTGTACCCGAATATCGCCCAGATCAGCGAGACGCCGCAGGCAATGATGAAGCAGTGCATGATGACCGAGAGCACGTTGCGCGCGCGCACCAGCCCGCCATAGAAGAGCGCAAGACCCGGCAGCGTCATCATCAGAACCAGCGCGGACGCCGTCAGCACCCAAGCCGTATCGCCACTGTCTGACACGATTTCCGGTTGCGCCAGCGCCGGGCTGGCCAGTCCGGCTATCAGCAGACCTGCGACCCAAGCCAATTTGCTCATCAACATCCCCCTCGATCCAGCGGCGACCCGGTGCCGCATATTGATCCCTATATTCACCGCCCCTTACCATGATGTTGAGACAGGGCAAATTGCCGCTTTGACAAAACGGTTGGGCTCCGTGCTAGTGGGGCGGAACGAGAGGGAGAGATTTTGATGGCAGAGCATGATGCGCCGCATGGGAGGGCGCACCCGCCTTTGGTGACGCCAAGGCCAGACTTGCCATCGCCGCGCGAGTTGAGGATTCTCCTGTGGACGCTGATGGTCGTCTACATCCTCAATTTTCTGGATCGGCAGATCGTCAATATTCTGGCCGAACCGATCCGCCGCGATCTGCACTTGTCTGACACCCAATTGGGTATGATGACCGGGCTGGCTTTTGCGGTTTTCTACACGTTTCTGGGGATACCGATTGCGCGCCACGCCGATCACCCCGGCACCAACCGGGTGGGGCTGATTGCGATTTCGCTGGGCATCTGGTCCGCCATGACAGCCGCTTGCGGCATGGCGCAGAATTTCGTCCAGCTTGTGCTGGCCCGGATCGGCGTGGGCGTGGGGGAGGCGGGGTGCGCGCCATCCAGCCATGCGCTCATCACCGATTCCGTGGAGCCGCATCGCCGCGCGTCTGCCATTGCCTTTTTCGGATTGGGGATCCCGATTGGCGGTTTGCTGGGCATGGTCGTGGGTGGCACGCTTAACGATACATTCGGATGGCGCACGGCATTTCTGTTCGCAGCCATTCCGGGTCTGCTGCTGGCAGTGGTCGTGCCCTTCCTGATTCGCGATCCGCGCCGAAAGGCGGGGCGCTCAGTAGATGCAAACGCGTCTGTTGAACGGCTGCCCTTCTTGGACGCCATGCAGGAAATTCTGGGGTCCCGCGCCTATATCCACCTGCTCATCGCGGCGTCGTTCACGGCTTTTCTGTCGTATGGAAAGTCGGTCTGGGTGACGGTGCTGTTCATGCGCAACCATGGGCTCAGTGCTTCGGAAACCGGCTTCTGGCTGGGGATCACGTCGGGCATCGCGACGATGATCGGAACATGGGCAGGTGGTGCGCTGGCCGAAAAGTTCGGGCGAACCAACCGGCGGCACATACTCACCGCGCCTGCTGTGGGCATGGTGCTGGCCGCACCAATGCTCTATTTCGCTTATGCTGCAACCGATTGGAAAGCGGCGCTGGCGCTGCTGTTCGTGCCGTCGCTCCTCAACTATCTCTATTATGGCCCCTGCTACTCGACGGCGCACAGCCTCGTCACGCCACAAGCCCGCGCGGTGTCCACATCAATCATGATGTTTGGACAGAATCTGATCGGGCTGGGGTTGGGACCGCTCTTTTTCGGGATGCTGTCCGATGCGCTCAAACCCGTCGCAGGCGCAGAAAGCGTGCGCTGGGTGCTGTACGGCGCGGCTTGGCTGGGGCTGATCCCGGCCTTTTTCTGGTGGCGCTCCAGCCTGCGGCTCAATGCAGAGATGAAGAGCGGCTGAAGGCGCATTCTGGAAAAGGGGGGCGAGCCAAGGCCCGCCCCGCTCTGGTTTTAGAGCGCGACGACATCAGATTGATTTCACCGCTCATGGTGAGGAGGGGCTGAGCTTGTCGAAGACCCGTCTCGAACCACCAACGGTCCTTCGAGACACCGCTTCGACAGGCTCAGCGGTTCCTCAGGATGAGCGGGTCAATAATAAAGTCGTCAGAGTTTAGTCCGCAAACGGATCGCGGACGAGGATGGTATCCTCTCGCTCAGGAGAGGTGGAAACCAGAGCGACCGGGCACTGGATCAGTTCCTCGATGCGGCGGACATATTTGATCGCCTGCGCAGGCAGATCGGCCCAGCTGCGCGCACCGGCGGTCGTTTCCTGCCAGCCTTCCATCTCTTCATAAATCGGCTCGACGCGCGCCTGATCGGCGGCGTGCGGCGGCAGATAGTCATAGGTCTTGTCACCAATGCGGTAGCCGGTGCATATTTTGAGCGTCTCAAATCCGTCCAGCACGTCAAGCTTGGTCAGCGCAATGCCGGTGATGCCCGAAACGGCGGCGGACTGACGCACCAACACCGAATCGAACCAGCCGCAGCGGCGTTTGCGGCCCGTCACAGTGCCGAATTCGTGACCGCGCTCGCCCAGGCGTTGCCCGGTCTCATCCTCCAGCTCGGTGGGGAAGGGGCCAGAGCCGACGCGCGTGGTGTAGGCCTTCACGATCCCGAGCACAAAGCCGACGGAAGACGGGCCGAGGCCCGATCCGCCAGACGCCGTGCCTGCAATCGTGTTGGACGAAGTGACGAAGGGATAGGTGCCATGGTCAACATCAAGCAGCACGCCCTGCGCGCCTTCGAACAGCACCCGCTTGCCATCGCGCTTGGCCTGATTGAGCGTCACCCAAACCGGCTTGGAGAAGGGTAGGATGTAGGCGGCAATATCCATCAGATCGTCGAGCAGGCGCTGCCGGTCGATCGGCGGCTTGCCAAAGCCCGCGCGCAGTGCGTCATGATGCGCGCAAATGCGATCAAGCTGGGCGTCCAGATCGTCAAGATGCGCCAGATCGCACACGCGGATCGCGCGGCGGCCCACCTTGTCTTCATAGGCCGGGCCAATGCCGCGCCCAGTGGTGCCGATCTTGCCCGCGCCCGCTGCTTCTTCACGCAGACCATCCAGATCGCGGTGGAAGGGGAGGATGAGCGGCGCATTCTCGGCAATGTGCAGATTCTGCGGATTGATCTCGACGCCCTGACCCTTGAGCTTGGTCACTTCATCGCGGAAGTGCCACGGATCGAGCACCACGCCATTGCCGATGACAGACAATGTGCCGCGCACGATGCCGGAGGGGAGCAGGCTGAGCTTGTAGGTGGTGTCACCCACAACCAGCGTGTGCCCGGCATTGTGCCCGCCCTGAAAGCGCACAACCACATCCGCGCGACTGGCGAGCCAGTCCACAATCTTGCCCTTGCCTTCGTCGCCCCATTGAGCGCCGATCACCGTAACATTCGCCATGTAGAGTTTCCCAGAGGATCGGAAGCGAACTTCCGTTGGCCTTTTTCTGCGCGAAAGAATCGTTCCGCGAAGGGATTCGCCGGGGGCACCCCTTATTCAACCGGTCGCGGCTCGTCCACCCATAAGCGGCGATAGGAGTGGGTCAGTTTTAACTCTGATGATTCCGAATTATTCAGTCTGGTGCTCCGGCGAAGGCCGGAGCCTTGTGGCGTTACACAAGCATGTTTGCCGAACCCGCGCAGGGCTCCGGCCTTCGCCGGAGCACAGAATGCGGTCCGCTCTCAAGTGGAAGGCAAATCTTCCAGTGCAACCGGCTGCCCGTTGGAGAGGATATGCGTGCAGAGCTGGGCCTGCGCGGTGTCATCCGGCCCGAATTGCGCCACCGTCACCCAGCCTTCGGCGCGCAGCTTGGCAGCTTTTGCGGCCATGCTGCCTTCGGGCAGGAACAGCCGCCGCCGCTCCGGCCAGCCAAGCCCGGCGTCAATCAGCGGATCGACATAGGCCGAGAAGCCAAAGGCCGTTTCATCGCCGATTCGATACGCGCCACCGCGTCCGATTTCACCGCTGGTCTGCGGGGAGAAGAGCGAGAAGCCGAGCCAGGTCTGATATTCAAAGCCATGGCGTTCGGTGGGATCGAGCGTGACCGAGATGCCAGCCGGAAGGGCCGCGACAATCGCTTCCAGATCAGAAAGCCGCTGCGCCAGCACCCCCGCCGTGTCGAACGCGCGCAGCCGCGCAATGGCATCCGCTACTGGCCCGGCAGCAGCAATCAGCGGCGCAAAATCCGCAGGCACATTGGCCGCGTCCTTTGCGTCGAGCCGTGCCTTGATCTCTGCCACATCGCCTTCCGGGCCGAGCGTATCGATCAGGTCCGGCAGGGTCAGATCGAGCGTAATATCCTTCACGCCCGCCGCCTGAAGTGCTTCCACGGCCACTGTCATGATCTCGGTCGCGGCAGTCACGCCGTCCGATCCGATCAGTTCCGCTCCGACCTGCATCATTTCACGTTCGGGGCGGAGTTGCGTGGCTTTCAGCTTCACCACAGGCCCGCCGTAGGACAGGCGCACCGGGCGGGGATGGTGGCCCATCCGCGTGGTCGCGATCCGCCCGACCTGACCGGTAATGTCTGACCGGACGGCCATCATCTCGCCCGAGACGGGATCAACAAAACGCAGCAGATTGGCCTTGCCACCCGCCAGCGAGGATTCAAACTCAGCGAGAGGCGGCTGCACGCGCTCATAGCCATAGCCCGCTACACTATCGAGAATCGCCCGAACCAGTCGCGCAGAGGCATCGGCTTCAGGGGGGAGGCGGTCACGGAATCCGGTGGGGAGGAGGGTCATGCCTCCCTCTCCCCTATGGGGAGAGGGCCGGGGAGAGGGGCTGTATCCAATGCTCGCACAATCACGTCCAGAACGCCTTCAATATTTCGAGTTACATCAGTGTTTGCAAAGCGGATGACGGTCCATCCGTTCCGCTGCAAAACCTCTGTTCTGCGATGGTCATACGCCTCTTGGGCAGCATGGCTATCGCCGTCAAGTTCGATTGCCAGCAAATGGGATCGGGCCGCGAAATCCGCGATATAGGGGCCGATCAGAACCTGGCGGGAGAATTTAGTTCCATTCAGTCGTTTGGCGCGGAGATGCTGCCAAAGAGCGGCTTCGGGGCCGGTCGGCTCGGATCGCATGGACTTGGCATTTGCCAACTGGTCCTTGTCTTTGCGTGGCACGGCCCCTCTCCCAACCCTCTCCCCAAAGGGGAGAGGGCTATGATTAGATTAGAACTTCAGCGCCTTCACCGTCTTAACGCCAGGCAGCTTGCGCGCTTCGTTGAGGACCGTTTCGGGGATCGCGCTGTCCATGGAGAGCAGCAGGATCGCTTCGCCACCTGCCGAGCGGCGACCGAGATGGAAGGTGCCGATGTTGAGCGCGTTGGCACCCAGCAGCGTGCCGACGCGGCCGATGAAGCCGGGGGCATCCTCGTTGACGATGTAGAGCATGTGGCCGTCCAGATCGGCTTCGATGCCGATGCCGAAAATGTCCACAAGGCGCGGCTCGGTGTTGCCGAACAGCGTGCCCGCCACCGAGCGCGGACCGGCCTGCGTTTCAACGGTGACGCGCACGAGCGTGTGATATACACCTTCCTTGTCATGGCGCACTTCGCGAATGTCCATGCCGCGTTCCTTCGCCAGGAAGGGCGCGTTGACCATGTTCACCGTATCCGAATAGCGGCGCATCAGGCCCGCAAGCACCGCGCCGGTGATCGGCTTGATGTTGAGCTGCGCGGCAGCGCCTTCAACCTCGATACTGATCTGCGTCAGATTGTCATGCGCGAGCTGGCCGACCAGGCTGCCCAGACGCTCTGCCAGCGCCATGTACGGCTTCAGTTTGGGGGCTTCTTCCGCGCTGAGGCTCGGCATGTTGAGCGCGTTGGTGACGCCGCCATTGACGAGATAGTCAGCCATCTGTTCGGCCACCTGAAGCGCGACATTTACCTGCGCTTCGTTGGTGGATGCGCCCAGATGCGGGGTGCAGATGAAGTTGGGTGTGCCAAACAGCGGCGATTCCTTGGCCGGTTCCTTGGCGAACACGTCCAGCGCGGCGCCTGCGACATGGCCGGAATCGAGAGCGGCCTTCAGCGCCGCTTCGTCGATCAGCCCGCCGCGCGCGCAGTTGATGATGCGCACGCCCTTCTTGGTCTTGGCCAGATTTTCGGCAGACAGGATGTTGCGCGTCTGATCGGTCAGCGGCGTGTGCAGCGTGATGAAGTCCGCCTTGGCAAGCAGCGTATCCAGATCGGCCTTTTCAACACCCATTTCCACGGCGCGCTCAGGCGTGAGGAACGGATCGAAGGCGACGACCTTCATGCGCAGGCCCAGCGCGCGGCTGGCCACGATGCTGCCGATATTGCCCGCGCCGATCAGGCCCAGCGTCTTGCCGGTCAGCTCCACGCCCATGAAGCCGTTCTTCGGCCACAAGCCCGCCTGCGTTTGCGCATTGGCTTCCGGAATCTGGCGGGCGACGGCAAACATCAGCGCGATGGCATGTTCGGCGGTGGTGATGGAGTTGCCGAACGGCGTGTTCATCACGACAACGCCCTTGGCCGAGGCGGCCGGAATATCGACATTGTCGACGCCGATGCCTGCGCGGCCAATGACCTTCAAATTGGTCGCGGCTTCGAGGATTTCGGGGGTGACCGTGGTCGAGCTGCGGATGGCGAGGCCGTCATACTGGCCGATCATCGCCTTCAGCTCTTCGGGGGTCTTGCCCGTGATCACGTCCACATCGCAGCCGCGCTCTTCAAAAATGCGGGCGGCATTGGGGTCCATCTTGTCGGAAATGAGAACTTTGGGTTTGGTCATGATTTACTCCCTCTCCCCTTTTGGGGAGAGGGCCGGGGAGAGGGGAAGTCCGCCGCCGCCGGCCCTGTGATTGAAAACTGGAAATGATGGAGGGGCGGAACCAGCCCCTCTCCTAACCTCTCCCCTGAAGGGGCGAGGGACTTAGTTCTTCAGCGATGCCCAGGCGTAATCGAGCCACGGGCCGAGCGCTTCCACGTCTGCTGTGTCAACCGTCGCGCCGCACCAGATGCGCAGGCCCGGAGGGGCATCGCGGTATCCGGCGATGTCGTAAGCTGCGTCTTCTTTCTCAAGCAGACCGGCAAACGCCTTGATGAAATCCGCGTCCGCACCGTCAACAGTCAGGCAGACCGAGGTGGTGGAGCGCGTCGCTTCATTTTGCGCCAGATGACCCAACCAGTTGCGTTCGGAGACGATGGTGTTCAGCGCCGCCGCATTGGCATTGCTGCGTGCCATCAGGCCCTGCAAACCGCCAATCGACTTCGCCCATTCGAGCGCGAAGATCACGTCTTCGACCGCCAGCATTGAGGGGGTGTTGATGGTTTCGCCCTTGAAGATGCCTTCGGACAGCTTGCCCTTGCTCATCAGGCGGAACACCTTGGGCATCGGCCAGGCGGGCGTGTGCGTTTCAAGACGTTCGACAGCACGCGGGCCGAGGATCAGCACGCCGTGCGCGCCCTCGCCGCCCAGCACCTTCTGCCAGGAGAAGGTAACAACATCGAGCTTGTCCCACGGCATGTCGTAAGCGAACACGGCAGAGGTCGCGTCGCAGATGGAGAGGCCTTCGCGGTCGTCCGCAATCCAGTCGCCATTGGGAACGCGCGCGCCGGACGTTGTGCCATTCCATGTGAAGACCACGTCATCTGCCCAGTTGACCGAAGCCAGATCGGGGATTTCGCCGTAAGGTGCGTTCACCACAGTGGCGTTCAATTTCAGCTGCTTGTTAACGTCAGTGACCCAACCTTCACCGAAGCTTTCCCAAGCCAGCATCGTGACGCCGCGCGCGCCAAGCAGGCTCCACAGCGCCATTTCAACCGCGCCCGTATCCGAACCCGGAACGATGCCGATGCGGTGCGTATCGGGCACCTGAAGCACTTCGCGGGTCAGGTCTATCGCCAGTTGCAGGCGAGACTTGCCGATCTTCGCGCGGTGCGAGCGGCCCAGGCATTCGGTCTGGAGTTTGGAAGCTTCCCAACCCGGCGGCTTTGCGCAGGGGCCGGAGGAAAAGTGCGGACGCACGGGTTTCGTGGTCGGCTTGGTAACGTCAGTCATGTAAGCGTCTCCTTGCAGAGAGCAGCGCGGCGTTGGGACCGCGTGGCCCGGCGTCGCGTTTAGGGCCAATCCGGCAAGCGTCAAGGCAAATCGTTGACGTACTTAGCGTTTCATTAACCATGTCGGGCGCATTCTGCGCTCATGAAGATGCGACTTTCCCTTGCGTTTTCCGCGCTTCTCGCGGTGTCGGCCTGTGTCGGGCCGCCTGATCGTGGGCCGGGGAAAAACAAGCAGAAAATGTCGCGCCCGGCCACCAAGGATGCCCGGCAGTGCCTGAATGATCTCGACAAGATGAAGGCGCGCTACACGTTTCTGCCCGAACAGGATTTCGGCAATGGCTGTTCGCAGACCGGCTCTGTCCAGCTTTATGATGTCGGCATTCCCGTCACCAATGTGAAGGCAGTGAAGTGCGATGTGGCCCGCGCGCTGGCGGACTGGACGAAAGACACGCTGCAGCCTGCGGCGCGCAAGGCCTTTGGCGCGCGCGTCGTGAAGATCGAATCGATGGGCGGCTATGCGTGCCGCAATGTGATTGGCAGGCCGCAGGCTGCGGGCAATCGCTCAGAACATGCCACGGGCAACGCCATTGATATCGGTGGTTTCCTGCTCTCCAATGGCCGTCGTGTCACTGTGGTTGCAGGGTGGAACGGCACGGATGATGAGCGCAACTTCCTGCGCACGATTCGCGGCGGGGCGTGCAAGCGTTTCCAGACTGTGCTCAGCCCGGATTATAACGCCGCACATTACAACCATTTGCATTTCGATCTTGGGCGCGGGCCGTATTGCCGCTAAACCCGGTGCAATGAACAATCCAAAGATACCCAAGCGCATCTTCCACGATGCCCGCAAAGACGCCGATTTTGCCAAGCTGGACCGCGAAACGGATCAGACGCGCAGCCCCTCCTATAAGCTGGCTTTTCAGGATACGGACTTTCTGCTGCGCGAAGATCTGCGCCCCGTCCGGTTCCAGCTGGAACTGCTCAAACCCGAATTGCTGATGGATGAAGCGAAGATCGGATCGACCTTCGTCATGTACGGCTCGGCGCGCATTCCGGAGCCCGGCCAGATGGGCAATAGCGAGGATGCGGACATTGCCACCAGTCTGGAGGCGAAAGCGAAATATTACGCCGAGGCGCGCAAACTCGCGCAACTGGCGAGTATGGCTCCGGCGGACGCGGATGGCACGCGGCAGTTCGTGGTCTGCTCAGGCGGTGGCCCGTCGATCATGGAGGCCGCCAATCGCGGCGCGCAGGATGTGGGGAAGGAGAGCGTGGGGCTGAACATCGTCTTGCCGCACGAACAGGCCCCCAATCCCTATGTCACGCCGTCACTCAGCTTCCAGTTTCACTATTTCGCGCTGCGCAAGATGCACTTCCTGCTGCGCGCCCGCGCGGTGGCGGTCTTCCCCGGCGGCTTTGGCACGTTTGACGAATTTTTTGAGCTGCTGACGCTGATCCAGACCGGCAAGATCAAACCGATGCCCGTGCTGCTGTTCGGTGCGGACTTCTGGGACCGGGTCGTCAATTTTCAGGCGCTGGCCGATGAAGGGGTTATCAACCGGCGCGATCTGGACATCATCACCCGCGTTGAAACCGCCGACGAGGCCTGGGCGGTGGTCCAAGCCTGGTATAATGGCGGTCAGACGATGAAGCTGTAAAAGGTTACGAACCCGGCAGCGAAGCTCGTCGCGAAAAAGGTCGTGTTCTCGCTCGGCTTCCAGCGCAAGCGGTGGATCACCTCGGGGGAGGGGGCCGTCAGCGGAATGTCGTGCTGCGGCTCGATGAACAGGGCAGGCTCCTCCGCCTCCTCATCCCAATCGGAAGTGGAGAAGGCCGAAGCCGGAAGGGAACGGCGGAACGAATGCCTTGCGGCTTCGTGACTCAATACCAGTGCGCGTCTCATGGGAGGCACGGTAAACGGATTGTTTACGAAATGAGCAAGGACGCATTGCGGTTAACGTGCGCGCGTCCGGAAACGGGACATCAACCGCTTTGGTTCACCACCAGGATTTGGGCGGCGTGTAACCCCTGATCCGGTCGGTCAGCATCCGGGCCTGCGCAATCAGCAACGCTTCGCTGCCCATCGGGCCGATGAGTTGCAACGAGAGCGGCAGGTTATCGCCCGTCATGCCGACCGGTAAGACGATGGCGGGCAGTCCAGAGACATCAGCCAATATGGCAAGATCGTTCATGGAAGGCGCGTGGGCACCACCGTGCATTTCTGCTGGATGAGGTGTGGTGGGGGTCAACAGCAGAGTGTCTGTGCCAATCTGCTCGCGCAGGGCTTGCCCGGCGAGGCGGAGTGCGGCCAGGTCCTCATTCATAATCTCCGGATTCTGGTTCAGTACGCGCTCGATGCGGCGCTGCATGGCTTCGGAAAGAACTGCGCACCGCTCTTCTCCCAAAGCCGCCAACTCGCCTGCCAGGCAATAATCGGTGTAATTGCGCGCGGCCTTGCCGATGCGTCCGGGGGATGCTGGAAGATCAAGCGTAAAAGGCTGTTCATGCAGCAAGGAGAGGGCATAGCGGTAATGCGCGGCTACATCTTCGTTGAGTTCCATCTCCTCAGTCGTGCTGAGCGTCTTCATGTCAAACGGGTTGAGCGCAGCATTGAGATCGGGCGGCGCAACCGCAGAAAGTATGGCCGTCAGATCGTCCATGGACCGTGCGCAGACTGCCAGGGCATCGAACGAAGGGTTGAGCGGCAACAGCCCGTCCAGATCCATCGCGCCCCGGCTGGGCCTGAGCGCGAAGACGCCGCAGGCTGCCGCGGGAATGCGCATTGCACCCAATGTATCGCCGCCGATCGCGGCCAAGACAAAGCCCGCAGCAACTGCTGCGCCAGCTCCGCCCATCGCACCTGCCGGAGACAGGCCTTCGCCATGCGGATTATAGGTGCGCCCGCTCCAGGGATTGTCGCCGGTGCAGCCAACGCCACCCTCATCCATGGAGAGCGTGCCGAGCACCACCGCCCCCGCTTCGCGCAAGCGGTGGACGACCTCGGCATCCTCGCTGGACACAATCCCGCGCCTTGCTTCCAGCCCGGCGCGACAATCTAGGCCACGCACGGCAATGTTGGACGACACGGCCACCGGCACACCTTCCAGCGGGCGCTGCATGTCGGTCTGGAAACGGGCGGCGCTGCCATGGGCGGCGCGCAGCACCGAATCGCGATCCAGTTGCGCGATCACGTTGATGCGCGGATTGAGGCGATCAATCCGCTCCATCATGTGCCCGATCACGTTCACCGGGTTGGTCTGGCCATGTAGATAGGCCAGCTTCAACCCGACTGTGCCGAGACGGTGCCACGCGTCCACTTCAATCTCCGAATATCAGGCAGCCCCTGTTGATGCCCAATCCGGAATTAACCCTAGAAGTGCTCAGAAATTCTTAATGTCGTCTATCTGATTGACACAAAAGACCTATCCGCGCCCACCGAACAATTGACGCCCCGCCAGATCGAGCATGATTTCTTCGGAGCCGCCTCCGATGGCATTGACGCGGACTTCGCGATAGATGCGCTCCACCTTGCTGCCGGTGATGTAGCTGGCCCCTCCGAGCACTTGTGCGGCTTCACGCGCGACCGCTTCCAGCATCCGCGTGGCGTTAACTTTCAGCATGGCGAAATCGGCAGGCCGATCCCGCCCTTCCTTCACCTGCCACGCGCAGAGGTCCACCCAGGCTTGCGTTGCGTCAATCTGGCGCTCCATGTCCGCCAGCTTGATGCGGATCGATTGGTGGCCGACCAGTGCCTTGCCGAAGGTCTCACGCTGCTGCGCCCAGTCCACCGCCTCCTGCAAACAAACGCGCGCAAAGGCGCAGCAGCCCATCGCCATGCCCAGCCGCTCGCTGTTGAAATTGCGCATGATGCCGATGAAGCCGCCATTTTCAGGGCCGATCAGGTTCTCGGCAGGCACTTCCACATCTTCAAAGAAGATCGCCGCCGTATCCGAACAGCGCCAGCCCATCTTGTCGAGCCGGTTGCGCGAGACGCCCTTGCTGTTCATGTCGATGAGCAGCAGCGAGACGCCGCCCGCGCCCGGCCCGCCGGTGCGCACCGCGCAGGTCAGCCAGTCGGCGCGCATCCCTGATGTGATGAACATCTTGGAGCCGTTGACGATGTAGCGATCACCCTTTTTCTCGGCCTTGGTCTTGAGGTTGGCCACATCCGACCCGCCCGAGGGTTCTGTGATGCCCAGCGCGATGATCTTTTCACCCGCCAGCACCGGAACGGCGATGCGCTGCTTCATCTCCTCGCTGCCCATCGCGAGGACGGGGGGCAGGCCGATGCCATGCGTCATCAGGCTCGCGCCAAGCCCGCCAGCACCAACCGCTGAGAGTTCTTCGGTCTGCACCATGCCGTGAAAGATGTCGAAACCGTCGCTGTGCCCGCCATATTCTTCGGGATAGCGCAGGCCCAGAATGCCGGCTTCTGCCGCCTTTTTGTGAAGGTCACGCGGCAATTCGCCTTCGGCTTCCCAGCGATCAATATGCGGGGCGACTTCCTGCGCGACGAAACGGCGCACGCTCTGCGCCAGCGCTTCATGCGTTTCGTCATAATAAGGAGAGCGGGCGCGCCACTGATCGAAGATTGTCATTTTTGTCCTTCACTTCCATGTGCTCCGGGCTTGACCCGGAGCGGTGTGGCATAGCGTGAGCGGGCTCGCCATGGCCCCACAGGGCTCCGGCCTTCGCCGGAGAACAGGCTATCGTCCCGTCACCAAACGTGTCAGCCACCAACCCGCCACTGCTGCGCTGCCGGTCAGCACCGTACCCCAGATGATGTCGAGCACCGTCACCTTCAGGCTCCACACCTTCAGTGTGGCGAAGTTTGTGAGATCATAGGTCATGTAGCACAGGCATCCCAGAACTGCTCCGTTCAGCAAGGCATCCTGCCAGCGTCCGCTCCTCAGAGCAGGGAGCACGGCGAAGTGCAGCATGCCTGCGATGTAGATGAGGTAGAAGACCACCGCAGGCCCCAGCCGGAAGCCGGGGGCGAGCATCGCGCCGATTTCGGGCTGGTAAAGCCGGGTGTTCATCGTGCGCAGCCACACGCTGTCGATCAGGGCAAAGGCGAGCCCCGTGGCGACATAGGCGATGGCAGCGCGCGCGATCATTTGGTCATCGTGCGCGTGACTTTGGGATCATAGGCGGTCACCGCCGCCGTCAGATTTTCCGCTGTCACCGGATAGCCCTGATCACCGGGAATGCAGAGATAATTGCCGTCCTCACGCACTTCCATGAAGGGAGAGATCATCTTGAGCTCAATCGTCTCCAGATGCGCCAGCGCCTCGTCATAGCCGCCGAACAGCGCCAGCCGCTCCAGATTGCGCATGGTGGGATAGATCACCTTCACCTTGTCCTGCGCTGCAAGGTCGATGACGTGCGATGCGCTCGCCCAGAAGGTGCGGACATTCTCCGTCTCATCAACCACCGGCGGCGGCAGGTCTTCGGGCGCGCGGGCAACATAGAAGCGCGTATCGAACACGCGGGCTTCCTTATGCTTGGGCCGCCAGCGCGCGAAGGGCACGAGCGCGTCGAGATCGAGATCAAGGCTCGTCGTGTTGAGCAACTCGCTGAACGGCTTGTGCGCGTGCAGATGCGTGCGGGCATGGGCCAGCCAGTCATCGGACACCGAACCGATCAGACCGACCGGAATCAGGCTTTCCTCAATTGTTTCGCGGATGGCGGCAATGCGGGCCGCAGCTTCCTCCACGTCCAAATGCGCAAAGCGGGCACCGATGGCATGATCATCTTCATCCACGCGCCCGCCGGGAAACACCACAGCACCGCCTGCAAAGCGCATGCCTTTGGAGCGTTCCACCATCAGCAGTTCGGGCGGTCCTTCCGGCACGTCACGGAACAAAACCAAGGTCGCAGCCGGAGTCGCGGGCGGAATATCGTTTTCATCCATCTCTATCATGACGTTTACGTTAAGCAGGCGGATTGCACTTTGCAATCGGCAAGGCGGTGATTGCGCGCGGCGGGCTTTCATGGCAGCTTCTTCGACCAAGCGGCTGGAGTTCGCCAAACTGTTTGGCGGTCGTTCCATCCCCGCTCGTGCTGAGCTTGTCGAAGCATTGTCCTTCTTGTTGCACAGCGGCGAGCGGAAAGGGCAGTCCTTCGACAAGCTCAGGACGAACGCATTTGTGCTGAACGCGACTGGGTATAAGGAGTAGCGCGATGGGGATTGTCGAATTGCTGGGCGTGGCGGGCAGTGTCAGCCTGCTCGCCGGATGGCGGCTTTATCTGTGTGTGTTCGCAACCGGGCTCGCCATGAAGACCGGCTATCTGGATCTGCCGTCCAACCTGCAAAGCCTGGATGTGCTCGCCAACCCCTGGGTGATCGGGGCCTCTGCCGTGGGACTGGTGGCGGAGTTTTTTGCAGACAAGATCGCTTGGCTCGATTCGATGTGGGATGCGGTCCACACCGCGATCCGACCAATTGGCGGCGCGCTGTTGGCGATGGCGATTGTCGATTCGTCCGATCCCACCTGGCAGGTGATCAGCCTGCTGCTGGGCGGCGGTGCGGCGCTGGCCAGTCACGCGACCAAGGCAGGCGCACGCGCGGTCGTCAATGCCAGCCCGGAGCCGTTCAGCAATGTCGCGGTCTCAACAGGCGAAGATGTGATGACGGGCACGCTCACCTATTTCGCAGTGACCAATCCGGAGGCCTCGGTTGCGATTGCGGTCTTCCTGTTGGGGACAGCGATCTTCGGGCTCATCATCATCCGGCGCGTGCTGCGCAAATTGTTCGGCACTGGCACCGCACCCGTGGCGACTTGACAGGACCGGTCGCCATCCGCATCGGCGCGAACCATGCGCAGCATTGACGATATTTTTGAAGAGTTCGACTTTCTCGACGCCGATGATCGCTATCGGCTGCTGATCGATCTGGGGCGCGATCTGGAGCCGATGCCCGACGCGTTGAAGACCGATGCCAGCCTTGTGCGCGGTTGTTCCGCGAGCGTCTGGGTCTATCCCATGGCGGGCGAGGGAGACCGGCTGCATTTTCTGGCAGACAGCAACGCCGCCATCACCAAGGGCATCGTTGCGCTCGTGCTGGCAACCGTGCAGGACAAGAGCGCTGCGGAGATTGTCGCGACTGACATGGAGGCGGCGCTCGCGCCGTTCAATCTGAAGGCACAGCTCAGTTCCAATCGCACGCAGGGCATTCCCAACATGATGGCCCTGATCCGCGAAACAGCAGCGCGTTACGCGGGGTAGGGGCACGCGATTACCCCTTGAAACTGTCCTTCGCCGCGCGGCGTTCGGCCAATTGCTTCACGCTGGAGGCGCGCAGGAACGGATTGGTGGCCTTTTCCAGGGCTATGCTGGTCGGCACCGTTGCTTCACCTGCTGCTCGCGCTGCCTCCACTGCTGCCATACGCGTTTTGAGTGCGGCATTGTCCGGTTCGGCGACCACGGCATAGCGCCCGTTGGAGAGGGTATATTCATGCGCGCAATAGACGGCGGTCTCATCGGGCATGGCTTCAAACTTGCGCATCGCGGCATACATTTGCGCGGCATCGCCTTCGAACAGGCGCCCGCAGCCCATGGCGAACAGCGTGTCGCCCGTGAAGGCTGCTGCTGCTTCGGGCAGATGATAGGCGATATGACCAGCGGTGTGCGCGGGCACATCAAGCACGTGGGCGGTCAGCGCGCCCAGCGCCACGCTGTCTCCTTCGCGCACCATGCGGTCAAGCGTCGGGATGCGGTCTGCCTCGCCTGCCGGGCCGGTGATGGTGCAGCCGGTTGCCGCTTTGATGTCAGCATTGCCGCCGGTGTGATCGGGGTGCCAGTGCGTGTTCCAGATCTGCGTGATCGTCCAGCCGCGCGCATCGGCTTCGGCCAGAACGGCATCGGCCACAGCCGGGTCGACCACAATGGTTTCGCCGGATTCCGTCTCATGCGCCATCCAGACATAATTGTCTGACAGAACCGGGATGCGAATGATTTCAAGCGCCATCTTACCAATGCCCCACATTTGGCATGGAGGCCCAGGGCTCTGCGGGTTCGAGCGCCGCGCCATCCTGCAACAATTCCACTGAGATATTGTCTGGCGAGCGCACGAACGCCATCTTGCCGTCGCGCGGCGGTCGGTTGATCGTCACGCCGCCCTCCATCAGGCGCTGGCAGTTTTCGTAGATATTGGGCACAGCATAGGCGACATGGCCGAAATTCCGGCCCTCGCCATAGCCGCCTTCATCCCAATTATAAGTGAGTTCGATCTGCGCCGATTCATCGCCGGGGGCAGCGAGGAAGATCAGCGTGAAGCGCCCCGCTTCGCTGTCAAAACGGCGCAGTTCCTGAAGGCCCAGCAGATTGAAAAAGCGGATGGTGGCGTCCGGGTCTGACACGCGGATCATGGTGTGGAGATATTTCATGGCTCCACCCTAACACGGTGGATCAGAGCTTGGCCAGTAGCGCTTTGGCCTTGGCCGCATCCTCAAAATTCGGGGCGTTGGCGGCAAAGCCCAGATGTCGTTTGGCGGCGACAGGGAGTTTCTGCTCCTGAAGCGCTTGCCCCAGAAGGAAATGGATTTCCGGATCGTCTGGCCGCAACAGGCTGGCCTTCTTCATCAGCGCAATGCTGCCACCACGCTTGTCTTTGGACTTATATTTGATCCAGCCCAGCGCGGAGGCCGTATCGGCATTGCCCGGCTGTAGGCGATAGGCTTCGCTGGCGTAGGACAGGGCCTTCTTGCCATTCCCCTTGTTAAACCAGGCCCAACCCAGCGATCGCGCAATCTCTGCATCATGGCCGCCGAGCCGCGCATCCAGCCCGGAGAGGATCGCTATCGCCCGGTCCCATTGCCGCGTTTCCATCAGATGCTCAGCTGCAATCCGCAAGGCAGGCACAGAGCGGGGGTTTTGGCTGAGGAAATAGTCGAGCACTTTGAGCGCCTCTCCGCGTGCGCCCATCGTGTTCAGCGTCTCGATCATGCGCAGGGCCACTGTGGCATCAAAGCGCAGATCGGCACCACGGCGATAGAATTCGATGGCGGGTCCATGCTGCCCAGCATAGGCCAGCGCGTCACCCGCCAAAATCTGCGCGGCAGGCGAGCCGGGGTTGAGGTCTGCCATGCGGCGCGCGTGTGCCACCGCAGCAGGCACATTCCCGTCCAGCAATTGCTTGTTGATATAGGGCACGGCCTGCCAGGCATTGTCCACCGGGCCATTGGAGGCGCGAGCGAGGCGCATCAGATCGCCATTGATGTTGAACGGAGCGGGCTCGTCCGGCGCAGAGGCGTGCGCGCGGTCAAGATAGGGGGCTGCTTTGGCCAGATTGCCCTGGGCTTCCAGCGCGCGCGCCATCAACATCAGCGTGAAGCTGTCTGCATCGCTGCGGTCTGCCATAATGGCAAGCACGCTCGCCGCGCCGTGCGCATCGCCCGCCTTGAGCATGGCGAGGCCAAGCAGGCGGCGCGCTCTGAAATTGTCAGGTTGCATCCCCGTCAACTTCTCCAGCCGCGCAATCGCCGACTCATAGGAGGCCGCGTGAATTTCCAGCACGGCATTGAGCAAAATCGCGGCAGGCACCTCATCCATGCGGCCCTTGGTGCGATACATCAGGTTGCGCGCCAGATCATATTTGCCAGCGCGTGCGGCCATGACCGATTGCAGATAGAAAGCGCGGGCATTGTTGGGATCGGCTGCGATCATGCGGCGGGTGATGGTCAGCATCTCGCGCGTCTGCCCGGCATCGCCCAGCGTGGCCGCCAGTTCGCCCAGCGCATCAATGTTGGACGGTTCGATCTGCACGGCACGGCGGAACCAGGGCAGGGCCGCAATCAGGCCATATCGGCCCCGGATGAGATCGCCCATGATCATCATCGCGCGCACCGAGCGGGGGGCATTGCGGGCCTCGATCACGGCAGCGTCAATGGCTCCAGCCACATCACCCCGGCGATAACGGAACGAGGCAACATCGGCCCAAAGGCCCCGGATTGTGCCATCTGCGTTCACCGCTTCGTCATAGGCAGCACCGGCAGCATCGACATTGCTCATGCGGTCATAAATGATCGCCCGGACACGCGCGGCATAAGCGCGATATTTGGGATCGATCTTGCCGCGCTCCAGCATGACCAGCGCTTCATCCTGCTTGTCTTGCAGCACGAGCGCGAATGCCAGCAGATGAAGACTGGCCGGCGGTTTGACGCCCAGACGGCCAGCATGATTGATCTGAAGCTCCGCGCCTGGCCCGTCGCCCAGTTCCAGCATCGCCATGGCGAGCGCAGTATAGGGCGGTGCCCAGTCCGGATCAGCCTTGGAGGCCTTGGTCAGCGTGGCACGCGCCTTGGCAAACTCGCCCCACATCAGCTGCTGCGTGCCCTCTTTATAGGCTGCTGCTGCCTCGTCGCGCGAGGCGCGCGCAGGCGTAGCCAGACCCAGAACGGCGATCAGCAGGATAGAGAGGAGCGCGCGGAGCATGGCGGGTGTCTTCCCGATCAGACCTGCAAGCCGTGCTGCTTGATCAGATCATAAAGCGTCGGCCGGCTGATCCCGAGCAGCTTGGCGGCATTGGAGATATTGCCCTCCGTCCGGGCGATCGCGCGGCGGATGGCAACGCGGTCTGCGGTATCGCGCACGGCCCGCAGATTGATGATCTCTGCGCCTTGATCCGCTGCATCGGTTTTGGGCAAATCTAGATCGAGCGCCGTCACCAGCTTGCCGTCTGCCATGATCACCGCGCGCTTGATGCGGTTTTCAAGCTCGCGGACGTTGCCGGGCCAGCCCCATGAATCGATGGCGTTGAGTGCATCGGGGGAGAAGCCCTTCACGCTGGGGTTCATGCCGGCGGAAAATTTCGCCAGAAAATGGCGGGCGAGCAGAATGGCATCTCCGGGGCGTTCGGCCAGCGAAGGGATACGCACGACGATTTCGGCCAAACGGTAGTAAAGATCCTCGCGGAAGCTTCCGCTCACCGTCATCTCATCAAGATTCTGGTGGGTGGCGCAGACGATGCGCGTGTCGACCGGAATGGGCGCGCGTCCGCCAATGCGTTCGATCACGCGCTCCTGAAGGAAGCGCAGCAGCTTGACCTGCAAGGGCAGGGGGATGTCACCCACTTCGTCGAGGAAGAGCGTGCCGCCATGGGCCTGTTCGATCTTGCCCTGCGTGGTTTTGACAGCCCCGGTGAACGCGCCCTTTTCGTGGCCGAACAGTTCGGATTCGAGCAGTGTTTCCGGAATCGCCGCGCAGTTGATGGCAATGAATGCCCCTTTGGAGCGACCACTTGAGCCATGCACGCCGCGCGCCAGCAACTCCTTGCCGGTGCCGCTCGCACCCAGCAGCATCACCGACACATCGGCATTGGCCACCCGTTCGATGGTGCGCGTCACTTTCAGCATTTCGGGCGCAGCCGTGATCATGCCGCCCAGCACATTGGAGCCCGCGTCAACCGTCGCGGCCAGACGGACATTTTCGGCCTCCAGCGCATGAACATGGAAGGCGCGCTTCACGATCAGGCCGAGCTCATCAATATCGACGGGCTTCTGGTAGAAATCCCAGGCGCCATCCGCAATCGCGCGCATCGCGCTTTCGCGCGCGCCATGGCCAGAGGCGACGATGACTTTGGTATCGGGTTTGAGTGCCAGAATTTCGGCGAGCGCGGCAAAGCCTTCGGTCGTGCCATCCGGATCGGGCGGCAGGCCGAGATCGAGCGTGACGACAGCGGGCTCTTCCGCGCGCAGCAGATCAATCGCCTGCGCGCGCGTGGTGGCTGCCAGAACTTCATAATCCTCATAGGCCCAGCGCAGCTGGCGCTGCAGCCCTTCATCATCTTCAACGATGAGAAGTTTGGGGCGGGCAACATCGGTCATGCAGCGAGATCCTGATCTTGGGGAATGGTTGTCTTGTCCGCCACAGGCTTGGCGAGCGGCAGGACGATGGAGAAGGTGGTGCCATGGCCTTCGCGGCTGGTCACATCGAGCCGACCGCCCATTTCGGCAATGATAGTGCGGGCTTCGAATGCGCCCACGCCAAAGCCATTCTCCTTGGTGGAGACAAAGGGCTTGAACAATTGGCCATGGATGAAGGCAGGGGACATGCCGCTGCCCCTATCAATCACGTCCAAAATGCCGTTTGAGGGATCCTTCCGCACGAACAGGGACACGGGCTCGCTCGCCGGGCTGATCTCCATTGCGTTCTGGACAAGATGGCCGAGCGCCTGTTCCAGTCGCGCAGGATCGGCGACCACCGAGACGTCATTTTCACCCATCACGACCACCGGATGCACGGCCCGGCGCTGTGTGGCTGTGCGTTCAGCCAGCGCGCGCAAGGCAAGCGCACGCGGCTCTTCACGGCGGCCCTTGTTGTGTTGCGACAGGCGGGCGAGCAGACCGTTCATGCGCTCGGTCGAGCTTTTGAGCGTGGCGATCATGTCCGCCCGGAATTCGGGATTGTCGGCATGGCGTTCGGCATTGCGGACAACGAGCGCGAGCTGGCTCGCCATATTCTTGATGTCGTGCATGATGAAGGCGAAGCGGCGGTTGAACTCGTCAAACTGCTTCACATCCGCCAGCGCTTCCTGTCCGCGTGCTTCGGCGAGGTAGCTTGCTACCTGCCGCGCTGCCACGCGCAGCATATCAAAATCTTCCCAATCGAGCGTGCGGACAAAGGGCGGATGAGACAGGATGACGATGCCGATCAGCCGGTCAAAATGGACGAGCGGGACCGCCACCCAGGCGCGCGTATCCGCCAGAAGCCATTCCGGGATGAGCGCATCTTCGGCATGATCTGGGTTGGGGCCGTGCGCGCGGATCGAATCAAATTCGATGATCCGCCCGGATGCGGTGAGTTTGGTGACAAGCGCAGGCGGAATGCAGGGCGAGCCGATTGAGACATTGTCCCAGTTCCACTGCGCCTGCACCAGCATTCCCGCGCTGCTTTCGGCAATCAGCAGCCCGGCAGGCGATTCGAGAATATCCGCCAAAGCGCGGATCACGCGCACGTCGAGCGGCGAGAAGTCCTCTCCCGGCTGGCCGAGCGTATCGGTGAAGCGTTGCCATTCCAGCCGGTAATCATAGCGATGCTTGAAAAGGTGCTTGGCAATCTTGACGCGCAGCCAGGCCCGGAAGGTGCTCGACGGCATCAGGATCAACCCGGCGAGCAGCGAGGCAAAGACAAAGCTGACCTGCGCCAGTCGTGCGCGCTCTCCACCCAGATAATCGAGCGCCTGGACAATGCCGACCATCAGCATGAGGTACAGTCCGATGGCGGCAAGACTCACGGTTTGCAGCGTTACCGTGCGGGACAATTTCACCCGCCAATGCGCCGCGCGGTGAACGGCGATGGCGAACAGGGGCGCTGCCATGATCAGCGCAAGACCACGCGCCGCCAGCAGTTCGGCTGGCCATTCGCGCGTGAGATAGGCCATCGTCGCCAGATTGAGGTCATAAACCCACAGGATGGTGAAGCCCACCATCGGCAGCCGCAGCGCATCGCGCGCCTCTTCCTGCGCTGCCGTGTAGAGATTGTGAACCAGCACCAGCGCACCGATGCACATGATCATGCGCAGCAGAGCCTGCGTCATCAGACTGACAGTCGCAACCTCCTGAGCAGGAGCCATCTCCACCACGGCAAGGAGCACAAGGATGAGCGCAATCGCGCCATAAACCAGCGCGACCGTCTGCGGCTTGTTCTGCGTGCCATGGCGCCAGACCATGTACATGAAGGCCAGCCAGCCGAGATTGCGAAGATGTTCGGTCAGGTGCGCCGCCATGGTTGCCGGGCCACTGATCGCAACCGAAAGTGCAAAGATCGATGTGCCAGCCAGCGCCAGCAACATGGTGAAATCACGCCAGTCGCGCGCACCACGCTGGAACTGCGAGATCGCGATGGCCCCGAACAGGGCCGCCGCGAGCGCATGGCTCCAGATCGAAAAGGCTTCGATCACCGCGCGCCATCCGGCCACAGCACAACGCGGATCGTCTGAAGGATGATCAGCACGTCAAGGAAGGGCGTGTAATTCTTGGCGTAATACAGGTCATATTCCAGCTTGTGACGGGCATCTTCGAGGCTCGCCCCATAGGGGTAGTTGACCTGCGCCCAGCCGGTGATGCCCGGCTTCACCATATGGCGTTCGGCATAATATTTGAGCTTGGTTTCAAGATCTGCCACGAATTCCGGACGTTCCGGGCGCGGGCCGACAAAGCTCATATCGCCGCGCAGCACGTTCCAAACCTGCGGCAGTTCGTCGATGCGGGTAAGGCGAATGAACTTGCCGACGCGCGTGATGCGCGGATCATTTTCCGCCGCCCATACGGCCTTGCCACCCACTTCGGCATCTTGCCGCATAGAACGCAGTTTGAAGACGCTGAAAGGCTGATTGTAGAGCCCAACGCGCGTCTGCTTGTAGAAAGCCGGCCCCTTGCTCTCCAGCTTCACGATGATGCTGAAGATGATGATGAGCGGCGCGGCAATCACCAGCAGCAACAGGCTGACGGCAATATCGAACACGCGCTTGGCAATTGAAGACAGGCGGCGCCCTGCCGAGAATCCGTCCGAGAAGATCAGGAAACTGGGATTGACGGTATCAAGGTCGACGCGCCCCGTTTCACGCTCCAGAAAGGTCGACATTTCGTTGACATGCACGCCTGTCGTCTTGACGCGGATAAGATCGTCGAGCGGGAGCGCGCGGCGGCGCTCTTCGAGTGCAAGCACGACTTCGCTCGCGCCGAGCAGCGTCACATGGCGCGGCAGATTGTCGATATGATCGCGGTTGATCGCCGAAGGGATGACCGAGTCGCAATCCTTCATCGAGACATGGCCAACAACCGAGAAGGCCGCGCCCTGTTTGTTGGCGAGATCGCGGATGCGCTTGGCGCGCGGGCCTGCGCCCAGCACAAGCACGCGGCGCTTGAAGCCTTCCCCATCCAGCAGCTGGCTGAAGATAATGCGCACCACATACATGGCGAAATAGGCGAGCAGGATCGCGTAGAGCGAGTTGGAGCGCCACAGAGTCGAGCCCGGCAGCGCGAAATGGACGAGCGAGAGGAAGATGATCGAAAGCGAAATCGCCACGACCATGCGCGCGGCGGCATATTTGATCGATTGCAGCGCCTCAATCGAATAGACCCCCACGGCAACCATGGAGGCCATCAGCGTGATGGCAAAGGTGGAAATCGGCACGATCCGGTTGAACGCAGAATCGACATGCATCCCGATCTGGTGCGCGCGGATCACCCAGGCAGTTTCAGCCGCAGACAGGATCAGCACAAAATCCAGCCAGCCCAGCAGAAGCACGGCATAGGGAATATAATGTTTGAACAGCCTGATCATGCTGGCGTGCCGCCCCTTGTTTACGCATCGGGCGTCAAAAATCCCGACAGGCCATAGTGTCGCAAAAATTTACAAAGATTTGCTAAAGGCAGACATCATCGGGTTTCCAGTAGCGGGGCGAGGGCGATTATGCGTGCAATTCCAGACCAGATTGTTCCGGTGATTCTCTCCGGCGGGTCGGGCACGCGGCTCTGGCCCATGTCCACGCCAGAGTGCCCGAAACAGTTTCTGCCACTGGCGGGTGAAGAAACCATGTTCGTGCAGACCTTGGCGCGCTGCACGGACCCCGCACGTTTTGCGGCTCCGCTGATCGTGGCCAATGCGCGCCATGCCGATCTGATTGATGCCCAGCTGGACGGGTGCGCGGCCACGCTCATTCTGGAACCTTGCGCGCGCAACACCGCGCCTGCCATTGCTCTGGCCGCGCTCGAAGCGGGCGGCGCGCCAATGCTCGTCATGCCCAGTGATCAGGTGATTGCCGATGTGGATGCGTTCCATCGCGCGATTGAGGCTGCGTTGCCGCTGGTGGAGGAAGGCTGGCTCGTCACCTTTGGCATCACGCCCGACAAGCCCGAGACCGGCTATGGCTATATCCGCATTGGAGTCGCGCTGAGCGATGGCGTGCATCAGGTGGAGCGCTTTATCGAAAAGCCGGATCGTGCGCGCGCTGAGGCCATGCTCACTGAAGGCGGCCATGCGTGGAATGGCGGCATCTTCCTGTTTCGTGCTGATGCTTTTCTGGCGGCTCTTGATAGCCACGTGCCCGAGATTCTGGCCGCTGTTACGCGGGCGATGGAGAGTGCAGAGCGCAATGGCAATCGCATCCTGCCCGATGAAGCGGCCTTCGCGGCCTCGCCGTCAGACTCCATAGACTATGCCGTGATGGAGAAAGCAGGGCAGGTGGCCGTCGTCCCCGTCGCAATGGGGTGGACCGATCTGGGCAGTTGGGATGCGCTCTATGAGATTGCGGAGACGGATGGAGCGGGCAATGCGCTCAAGGGGCCGGTCGAATTGGTTTCGGGCCGAGGCAATCTGGTGCAGAGCAATGGTCTGTCTGTCTCGCTTGCCGGGGTCGATAATCTGATTGTCATCGCCCATGGCAACCGCGTGATGATCCTGCCGCGCGGCCAGTCACAGGATGTGAAGCGCTTCAAACAATAAGCGCTCAGCCCCATACTCGCTCAAACCGATCACCAAGGCCGGTCAGCAATTCATATTGAGACAGGCCCGATTGCGCGCTGGCGTGGGGCAGGTGATAATCCATCGCCACCCAATCGCCTTCGCCAAGCTCTGGCTGCGCATCCACGCACAGCGCGATCAGATCCATCGAGACACGGCCGATCACGGGCAGGCTGCCCTGCGCCGCGCTGCCCCTGGCGGAAAAGCCGCGCAGATAGCCGTCTGCATAGCCTAGATTGAGAATGGCCAACTCCATGTTCCGCGTCGCCGTGAAGGTGGCATTATAGCCAACCGTCTCGCCCGGCACCACGCGCCGCCTCTGGAGGATTTGCGCTTCAGGGAACGCCACTTGCCTAATCGCCTCTGCGCCAGCGCGCGGCACGCCGCCATAAAGGGCGAGGCCGGGGCGGGTCAGATCGAACGCAAAGTCGCTGCCCAGCACGATGCCCGCTGAATTGGAAAGGCTCATCCGCAACGCGTTGGTCTTCCCCGTCAGCGCCGCGAAGGCCGCACGCTGACGTTCGTTCTGGGAGCAGTCCTCGTCAGCGGACGCCAGATGGCTCATCAGCGTTTCGATTGCCAGCCCGTCAAGCACGCCGTCCGCTACATCCTGCACAGACAGGCCGAGCCGGTTCATGCCCGTATCGATCATCACATCACAAGGCAGGCCAGTTTCGCGCCAGCGGCGGACCTGTTCGGCGCTGTTCAGCACCGGACGCGCCGGGCCATTCCGCGCTGCGTCCATATCTTCGGCGCGCACGCCGTGAAGGACGGAGAGGGTGCAGCCCGGAGCGAGCGATCCCAATCGCGCCGCTTCCCCCCATGTCGCGACGAAGAAATCGCGGCACCCGGCAGCAGAAAGCCGCGCCACGACTTCACGCGCACCCAGCCCATAGCCATCAGCCTTGACCGCCGCCCCGCACGCCGCAGCACCGCTTTGTCCGGCCAGCCAGCGCCAGTTGGAGACAAGAGCCTCGCCATCAAGGCGCAGCCGCAGCGGTGAAACGGGGGCATTCATGCCGCGCGTGTAACGGCTTCGTCGCACAGGGTCGAGGGGGAGATGAAAATCCGGCGGCCCTGTGTTGACTTCCGCGCAATCCTTCGCCAATGGCCTCCGCTCTGGCGCGGCGCTTTCCCTTGGCGGAAGTGCCGATCACCATGGACAGGTGGCCGAGTGGTTAATGGCAGCAGACTGTAAATCTGCCCGCGAGAGCGTACGCTGGTTCGAATCCAGCCCTGTCCACCACCTTCATCCCTGCTCAAGCGGCCTTAACTTTGGGCCACAAGCATCCCGATCAACCGTTCGGCAGCCTCCCCAGCCTGACGCGCGGCGCGGCGGAGATTGGCCTGGAAATCGCCAACGCTCTCGCCATTGGCTTCGTCTGAGATCGCGCGAATGCCTGCCCAGCTCACGCCGAAGCGCGCGGCGACCTGCGCAGCGGCGGCCGTCTCCATCTCCACCACATCGGCAGACAGGCCTTCGTTGAGGAAGCGCGCATGGTCCGGGCATTCGATGAAGGCATCGCCGCTCGCCACGCGGGCATGGGGCAGGCCCAGGCCAGGATCAGGAATTGCCGCATAGGGCTCCACATGGGCGGGACCAATCGGCCAGCTGCCCGCCGTGTAATGGACAAAGCCGCTGCTGCGCTCCGCCCCGAAATCATGCTGCACGGCGGATTCGAGCCAGAAGCACCGCTCTTCGCGCGCGCCAATCAACCCGGCTGTGCCGATGATCAGCAGCAGCTCACAGCGTTCGAGTGTGATGAGCAGTGTCGCCGCCGTTGCGGTGTTGACCTTGCCGATGCCCGGCACGGCAATGATCAGTTCATGCCCGTTCGCACTCAGCCGACGCATTGGCATCGGGCCGGAGAGATCGACATTGCCCTGCGCATGAAAGAAGGCGTCGCCCTCTTCTTCCAGCGCTGCGATCACGCCAATCCGCATTTCACTCTCCCTCAAACACCATCAGCGAGACAGGGGTGACGCCTGCCGCTTGCAATTTTGCCGCCCCGCCCAGATCGGGCAGATCAACGAGAAAGCGGGCTTCATCGACCACTGCGCCCTCGCTCCGCAGCAGCGCGATGCCTGCCAGTGCGGTGCCGCCAGTGGCGATGAGATCGTCGACCACCAGCACGCGCTGGCCGGGTTTGATGGCGCCCTTGTGCAATTCGATCCGGTCCGTCCCATATTCGAGCGCATAATCGATCCCGACGGTTTCACCCGGCAGCTTGCCCGTCTTGCGCAGCATCACCTTGCCCTTGGTAAGCGCGTAGGACAGCGCGGATGCGACAATGAATCCGCGAGCCTCGATGCCTGCAATCAGGTCAATCTCGGGATCAATGGTCGCCGCCAGCCGGTCGATCGCCGCGCGGAAGCCGGGGCCATCGAGCAGCAACGTGGAGACGTCGCGGAACAGGATTCCGGGCTTGGGATAGTCGGGAATGGTGCGGACGAGCGCAGCCAGATCGGCATTGTCGGTCATGGCAGAACGATGCGCGCTGTGGCGTGAAATGTCCAGAAGTGCAGCTTGCGCCCTGTGCGCTTTTCGTGTCTGGTCGCACCAAATCCGAGGAGAAAAACCCATGCCGATCAGCGATTTCACCGGGCGCACCGCGTTCATCACCGGCGGGGCGAGCGGGATCGGGGTGGGGATTGCCAAGGTTCTGGCCGCGCGCGGTGCGCGTATCGTCATCGCCGATCTGCGGCCCGATCATATCGAAGCCGCGCTGGCGCAATTTGCGGGCGGCAGCCAGTCGAATAGCGTGCGCGCCATCAACCTCGATGTCACCAACCGCGCGGCTTATGCAGAGGCCGCTGCGCAGATGCAGGCGGAGATGGGCGGGATCGACATTTTGATCAACAATGCGGGCGTCGGCGTGGAAGGGCCGATCCTGCAAGCGGGCTATGCCGATTGGGATTTTGGCCTTGGCGTCAATGTCGGCGGCGTGATCAACGGGCTACAGGCGTTCTTGCCGCAGATGATCGCGCATGGGCGCGGCGGACATATCGTCAATACGGCCTCGCTCGCGGCGACCATCGTCATGCCCGGCAATTTTGCCATTTATGCCGCAGGCAAGGCAGCGGTGCTCAACTTGTCGGAAAATATCCGCGGTGATCTGGGCGAGAAGGGCATTGGTGTTTCGGTGCTGTGCCCCGGCTTCGTCAAATCCAACATCCATCAGGCGGCGCAGAACCGCCCGGCACATTTGCGCGAAGGCAGCGGCTTTGCCGAATCAGAAGCAACGCTGGGCGCGCGTGAAACGGGGGATAACTGGATGGAGCCCGAACTGGTGGGCGAAATGGTGGCGAACGGCATTCTGGCCAACCAACTCTACATCATCACGCACGGCGAATTCAAAGACCGGATGCGCCAGCGCGCGGTCGAACTGATTGACGCGACACCAGATGCGGCGATGCAATTCTAGGGCTAGATGACACTTAACGGGCTGAACTTCGTCCACGCCAACGTCAAACGCAGTGAACCGGCTGGCGCAGAAACTACCGAGAATTCTCAGCGGCTTGTTTGAGATTCGGCGTCCGCGTTATCCTCGGTGCGTTGCCGCCGCCACGGTTTTGGCCATGGCGCGCTCCAGCCGCGTTTACGCCATAGCCAAATGATCCCCGTCAGCGCCAGCAGCCACGGCATGACTCCCACAATGACGCGGATCAGCGTGCCAAGGCTTTCACCCAGAATGGAGCCAGCCTCGCGCAACGCCATCCAGACCGGACGGAGCACGCCAGAACCAACCGGGCCAACGCTGGAATAGCTGATGTCTACATTCGACAGGGCGACCCGCGTTTGCATTTCCGCCATCCAGCCTTTCGCGGCTTCCAGTTCCTCCTGCGCTTCAGCATAGGCGCGTTCCGCCGCCACCAGATCGGCGACCGAGCCGCTGCGGGACTGGATCACCCCCATCAGCCTGTCTGCCAGTGCCTGCTTGGCTCTAATGCGTGCGTCTGCATCCACCATTTGCTTGGCAAGGTCTGCGGCTTCGATTCCGCGCGAAGAAAGTTCGCCGCCGGTGGCTTCAACCGCCTTGTCGAGATCGGCCTGAAAGCTGCGGGCCACGCGCGCATCGACGGCGAGTTTGAGCGAGGCGGTGGAAAAGGAGCCTGTATCCGATCCGCGCTCCATGGATTTGATGCGGCAGCGTGCAGCGCCCAATTTGTCACACAGTGCCATATGGGCCGTCTGCGCTGCGCCGATCTCGTCCGCATCGAGCTCATATCCAATACGATAAGCATATGCGATGCGCTGTTTGGGCAGCGGCGCAGCTGAAGAGGCTTCGCCATCACTAGATGCTGCATCCTGCGTGCCGCTGGCTTCCTCTAAGGGGGTGGAGGTTTCTGCGGCATATTTGGCGGCATCGGCATTTGTCGCCTGTCGCAAGCCGAATTCCTTGCCCTCGTCCGGCTCCGCAATGGTGATGGCCTGAACTTGCTGAACATCACCGCCACTCGGTACTTCGCTCTCGCTGCATCCTGCCAGCAGGGCCAACGCCGATACCATACCCCAACGCGCTTTCATGGTCTCTCCTTCCCATGATGAGTCGGAGTGGATGATACGCTATTTCATGAATGGGGGAAGGGGCTAGTTGGTGCGATCCGTCATCCTCAGTTTTCCAACATCAATAACGTGCGCGAGTTGATCGCGTATGCGCTGGAGCAGTTTTTGCGGGATTTTTCCGTAAAAGGGAGACCGGTCCTCGCTATTGTTGATTGGACGGACATCCGGACCGGGCCAGCGGAAGCGATTCACTTCGCTTGTGATGACTCAGGATCGTTCGGCATCTAGTTTTAGATGGGATCGGACAGCCTGTGGTATAGCGATGCTATTCGCCGGGTCATCTGGTGTGCGTGTCGTGATCGGAGCGACGATGACTTCGACATGATCTGCCCTGCGGATGGTCGAAAGCACGACCACGACGGGGCGTGTTTTGGATGCGCTGTCAGACCCCCGTGAGGCCTCAGCAGCCCAAAGATAATCATAGGACAGAACGTCAGTCGGTTGCGGGATCGTCCATGAGGTAGTTGAGCCGGTAGGCTTCGTCTGGAACCTTGGCGTTGCGGATGAGGTCGAGCGTTTCGTCATCGAGGTCTTTCGTCAGAATGACTTCCCGGTCGCGCCGTTTGAGTCGCTCATATTCCTTGAGCGAAATCATCACCACGCGCGTTGTGCCGTGGCGCTGGATGCCCACAGGGCGCAGCATAGCTTCATCGGTGTAGAAGCCAAATTTGCCCGCCACATCCTTGGCGGAAACCGTGAGAAGGTCTGTCATTGGATGTCTCGTATTCTAGAGGTTGGTGGATCGAGGTCAATATAAAATCTAGATAATGAATATTTTCAGTAAAAGCAAAAAAATTCAGCAAAAGCGGAAATATTCTACATTCCTCAAAATCATCCCCCCTCGCCAGCGCGGCGCTCGCCCGCTATAGGCGCATCCCATGTCCGATGCGTCCGAACCGCCAGTCTCCCCCGAAGATGAACCTGTGAACGGCATCATTGATGCCCCGTTCGATAGTGCGCTCTCGGATCGCTATTTGGTCTATGCCCTGTCCACCATCACGGCGCGCTCGCTTCCCGATCTGCGCGATGGGCTGAAGCCGGTCCATCGCCGCCTGCTCTGGGCGATGCGGCAGCTGAAGCTCGATCCCACCGGCGCCTACAAGAAATCAGCGCGCGTGGTGGGTGACACGATCGGCAAATACCACCCGCATGGCGATACCAGCGTTTATGACGCGATGGTGCGGCTCGCGCAGGATTTCTCGCTGCGTTTCCCGCTCGTCGATGGGCAGGGCAATTTCGGCAATATCGACGGCGATAATGCCGCAGCCTATCGCTACACCGAAGCCCGACTGACGGCCGCCGCTATCGAACTGATGGCGGGGCTTGATGATGGCACCGTCGATTACAAGCCAACCTATAATGGCGAAGAGGAAGAGCCTGAAATCTTCCCCGGCCTGTTCCCCAATCTGCTGGCCAATGGCGCGAGCGGCATTGCCGTGGGCATGGCGACGAGCATTCCGCCGCATAACGTTGCCGAAGTGATTGATGCGACCACGCATCTGATCGACAATCCGAAATGCGAGCCTGATGAACTGATGCAGTTTGTGCTCGGCCCGGATTTCCCCACGGGGGGCCAGTTGGTCGATAGCGCGGCGAGCATTGCGGACGCCTATCGCACCGGGCGCGGCTCGTTCCGCATCCGCTCACGCTGGAATGTGGAGGATCAGGGTCGTGGCACATGGAACGCGGTCGTCACCGAAATTCCTTACGGCGTTCAGAAGGGCAAGCTGATCGAGGCGATTGCGAACCTCATCAACGACAAGAAGCTGCCGATCCTCGCGGACGTGCGCGATGAATCGACCGAGGATATCCGCATCGTCCTCGAACCGCGCAGCCGCAGCGTGGATGCCGAGACGCTGATGGACAGCCTGTTCCGGCTGACCGATCTGGAGAATAAATTCCCGCTCAACCTCAACGTGCTGGGCGCAGACCGCACCCCGCGCGTGCTGGGGCTGAAAGAGGTTCTCACCCAATGGATCGCGCACCAGATTGAAGTGCTCGTTCGCCGCTCGACGCACCGGCTGACCAAGATCGATGACCGGGTGGAGCTGCTCGATGGCTATCTGATCACCTATCTCAATCTTGATCGCGTGATCGAGATCATCCGCACCGAGGATGAGCCCAAGGCCGTGATGATGGCCGAATTCAACCTGACCGACCGGCAGGCCGAAGCCATTCTCAACATGCGGCTGCGTTCTCTGCGCAAGCTCGAAGAGATGGAAATCCGCAACGAGCGCGACAAGTTGCTGGCCGAACGGGCCGAACTGGCGGCGCTGATCGAAAGCCCCGCGCGGCAGCGGACCAAGCTCAAGAAGGATCTGGCGGCACTGCGCACGCGCTATGGCCCGGAAACGTTGCTGGGCAAGCGCCGCACTCTGGTGGAGGAAGCCGCTCTGGCGCGTGAAATCCCGCTGGAGGCGATGATCGAGAAGGAACCGATCACCGTCATCATGTCGCAACGCGGCTGGGTGCGTGCGATGAAGGGCCATGCCGCGCTCGATGCCGCCGACGCGGTCAAGTTCAAGGAGGGCGATGGCCCCGCCTTCGCCTTCCACGCGCAGACGACAGACAAGATTTTGCTCGCGGCAGAGGATGGCCGCTTCTTCACGCTCGCGGCGGACAAGCTGCCCGGCGGGCGCGGCTTTGGTGAGCCGGTGCGGCTGATGATCGATCTGCCCGATGGCGTAGGCATTGTGGACCTGTTCCCGGCGCGGGCGGAGGAACGCATCCTGCTCGCCGCGTCAGACGGCAAGGGCTTCGTCGCCAAGGCGTCAGAGATTGTGGCTGAAACGCGCAAGGGCAAGCAGGTCGTCAATCTCCGCACCGGGGCCAAGCTCGTGGTGGTGCGGATCATCGGCGCGGGGCATGATTATGTCGCGGCGGTGGGGGATAATCGCAAACTCGTCGTCTTCCCGCTGGAGGAATTGCCGGAAATGACGCGCGGGCAGGGCGTGACCATCCAGAAATATAAGGATGGCGGTCTGTCAGACGCGGTCAGCTTTGTCTTTGCCGAAGGGCTCAGCTGGGCGATGGGTGGCGATAGCGGCCGCACCCGCACTGAAAGCGATCTGACCATGTGGCGCGTCGCACGCGGCGCGGCTGGGCGGATGCCGCCCACTGGCTTCCCGCGCAACAACAGGTTTGGCTGATATGGGGTCTATTAAGCGCAAGCATTGGCTGGCCTGGGGTGGGGTGCTGCTGCTCGCGCTGCTCATCCTCACCGCGATGGGCCGTCCGCCGATCTGCACCTGCGGCACGGTGAAGCTGTGGGAGGGTGAGGTGTTCGGCCCGGGCAACAGCCAGCATCTTTCAGACTGGTACAGCTTTAGCCACGCCATCCATGGCTTTCTGTTCTACGCACTCGGCTGGTGGCTCTATCCCCGGCTGGAGATGGGCTGGCGGCTGGTGATTGCAGCGGGCCTCGAAATGGCGTGGGAAATCCTCGAAAACAGCCCGATGATGATCGAGCGCTACCGCTCGGCCACTGCTGCCTTTGGCTATTCGGGCGATTCCATGCTCAATTCGATGGCTGATGGCGTGACGATGACGGCAGGCTTTCTGCTCGCCTTGCGCCTGCCATGGAAAGTCTCTGTGGCGTTGTGCATCGCGGCTGAACTCTTCACGGCGTACATGGTGCGCGACAATCTCACGCTCAACGTGCTTATGCTGGTCTGGCCGGTCGACGCCATCAAGGTGTGGCAGGCTGCGGCCTGAGGCTCAGCCCGCCCTGCGTTTGCCAAAGCCGAGCGCTGGCGGCTGCCAAGCGGGGGCTGCATCAGGCTTGGCCATGGCTGCTGGTTTCGCAGGAGCCATGGCGATGGGCAGCGCCTGTTCGGGCGCGTCTTGCCAAAATCCTTCCGCCGCTGCGTGAAGGCCATGCACCGCAGGCGCAGTGAAAGAGGCCGCGCGCGCTTCTGCAACGCGCTTCAGATCGAGCGTCTTGCTGAATTGAACACCGGCTTCCTTGCCAGCATACCATTTGATGACCGCCTTGACCGGAGACATGTGCGGAAAGTGAATTTTCACAGCTTCATCGCTGTCAAAATCCACCACGCAATCACACAGGCCGCCAAAGCCGGTTTCTGAAAGGTTGCGGACGCGCATCTTGATGGTTTCGCCATCGGCGCGGATACAGTCAGCCCGCAATAACGTCGCAGCGCGCGGATTGCGCGGTGATACATTGATTGCGGCTTCGCCCGTCTGGACGTCATTCTTCTTGCGACCCATAATCCCCCACTACTGATTACGCACTCGTGATTACGGCTTTGGTAGAGCGATAATCTGAATATTCAGTTGCCAGTTCGCGCCAGTTTAACATTCTTTTGACTCTGCTATGATGAGGGTTTGGTGTTGGCGCGTGCGGTGCCAATGTTGTGCTTCTGACAGATAAGCCATGCGACACCATCATTTCGGGCTTTGGGCCTTGCTGGCCGCGCTGGTCTCAGCCCCGGCGCACGCCCAATCGGGCGGAGCCGTTGCCGTTGGGCGCGTGACAGTCACGATCCTCAAACCGATCACCGTAGAGGCCAAGACCGAAATGGATTTTGGCTCGGTCACGCCGTCGAGTTCGCAATCGGGCTCGGTCACGCTCGATTTTGCCGATGGGCATCGCCATTGTTCGGCGGGGATGACATGCCTTGGCCCGCACAGTCTGGCCGATTTTGTCATTCGCGCTTCGAACGGCGTGGTGCTCGTATCCTACCACAATCTCCAGAACCTCACGGGGCCGGGCGCGCCCATGCAGATTGAACTGGATACCGAAGGCGGCGCTCCGGCGACGGTCAGCATCACTGACCAGCAGGCTGTGGTGCGCTTCGGCGCGACGCTCACAGTGCCACAGGGGCAGGTGCCGGGCGTCTATTCGGGCAGCTTTGCCATCGAAGTCGCCTATCAATAGGCGCTGCGCAGCGCCTGTACCCACGCCTTGGCCACGCAGGCGAGCTTGGCGGGGGCCGAGGTTGAGACGCGCTGATCAAGCGCGGCTTCACCCAGACGCGCCACCTCACGGCCAATGTCTCCATAAATGCCCGCTGCGGCCAGCACTGCCCAGCGCGAACGGAAGGGCAGGCGGGCAGCCCCAATCCGGGCAGAGGCTTCCAGCGGGGCCGCCATGGTGGCCAATCGCCGGGTGAGGGTTGCGATTGAGTTTCGTGCAACGGCGACATTGCGAGCGGAGCGAAGCAATCCAGCGGCGTCGGTCTGGATTGCTTCGCTTTGCTCGCAATGACGAGGCAGAAGACCCACCTCCGCCAGCCAGTCTGCTGGCAGATAGCAGCGCCCGCCTTGCGCATCCTCGATCACGTCGCGCGCGATGTTGTTGAGCTGGAAGGCAAGGCCGAGATCATTGGCGCGCCGCAGCGTGTCTGTGTCAGCCGGATCCACACCCATCACGCACGCCATCATCAGCCCGACGACGCCTGCGACATGATAACAATAGCGCAGCAGATCGGCTTCGGTGGTGGGGCGGAAGGCTTCGGCATCCATCGCCATGCCGGTGACGAAATCGCGCGGAAACGCGTGGGGAATCGCGCATTCAGCGGCGACCAGCCCGAGTGCGTCGAAAGCCGGAACGCCTGTGCTTTCGCCGCTCAGCGCGCGATCGGTCAGGCTCTGGAGCTGGGCAAGCCGGGCGGCAGGGTCTTCCACCGGCAGCAGCGCGCCGCCATGATCCTGCCCGTCCATCATGTCATCGCAGGCGCGGCACCAGCTATAGAGCAACCAGGCTCGCTCGCGCGTGGCGGGATCGAAGAGCTTGGAGGCAAACCAGAAGGATTTCGAGCCCTTGGCGATGGAGTCTCGCGCATGAGCGATGAGGGCGGCGCGGTTCAACAGCATGAGAGGAGACTAAGTTTCCACCCCACCGTTCGTGCTGAGCTTGTCGAAGCACTGTCCTTTTCCGAACGCTGCGGTGCAAAGGAAAAACAGTCCTTCGACAAGCTCAGCACGAACGGTGCTGGGGAGATCACAAATCCTCCGCCTTCATCGCAAAAATCGGCGCGTGCGGCTGATAGGCCTCCATCTGCGCCAGCAGACCCTCCAGCCCCTCATCATGGATCAGGATACCGCGATGCGCCTCACGCACGAAGCCGACTTCGGCCATATGGCGGTTGAAGGCGATCAGTTGATCGTAAAAGCCAAAGGCATTGAGCAGCCCCACCGGCTTGGCGTGATAGCCCAGTTGCGCCCAGCTCATCGCTTCCCACAATTCGTCCATCGTGCCGACGCCGCCGGGGATGGTGATGAAGCCATCGGACAGATCGGTGAACAGCCGCTTGCGTTCGTGCATCCCGGGCACGACATGCACTTCCGTGCAGCCGGTGTGCGTCACTTCGGCGGAGCGCAGCGCTTCGGGGATGACGCCGATCACGCGGCCCCCGGCTTCAAGCGCGCCGTCAGCCACAGCCCCCATCAGCCCCAGCCTGCCGCCGCCATAGACAGTGGTGATGCCCCGTTCCGCCAGCGTGCGGCCCACATCGCGCGCCAGCTCCATATAGCGCGGATCGGCGGGCGTGGCGGACCCGCAATAGACGGCGATGGATTTCATTTGCGCATATCCTCCAGCATCAGCCGCGCGGTCGCCTTCGCACTGCCCACAACGCCCGGAATGCCCGCGCCCGGATGCGTGCCAGCACCAGTGAAGTAGAGATTATTGATCTCATCATCGCGGTTGTGCGTGCGGAACCAGGCGGATTGCCACAGCAAGGGCTCCAGACTGAAGGCACTGCCCAGATGCGCGTTCAGATCGCGCCCGAAATCTTCCGGCGTGTAATGGAAGCTGGTGACGAGCCGGTCGCGAATGTCCGGAATGAGGCGCTGCTGAATCTCGTCCAATATGCGCTCCTTCATCAGTTCGCCAATCTCGCCATCCCAATCGAGCCGCGATTTGCCGAGATGGGCCACGGGCGCGAGGGCATAGAAGGTCGAGCAGCCTTCCGGGGCGAGCGAAGGATCGGTGACGGTCGGGTGATGCAGATAGAGCGAGAAATCCTTGGGCACTACCCCGTTGGAGTAAATATCGTCGAGCAGCCCTTTGTAGCGCGGGCCGAACAGGATCATGTGATGCGGAATGCCGGGCCAGCTGCCCTTGATCCCGAAATGGACGACGAAGAGGGAGGGCGACCAGCTCTTGCGGGCAAGGCTCGCAGCCATTTTCTCGCCGCGGCGGGTGCGGCCCAGTAGATCGCGATAGCTGTGCATCACATCGGCGTTCGATGCGATGGCATCGGCTTCTCCGCGCCAGCCGCTTTTGGTGCGCACCGCTGTCGCATGGGTGGGGGTCGCCTCGATTTCGGTCACCGGATCGCCCAGCCGGATCGTGCCGCCCAGCCGCTCGAAATGCTTGACCATACCCGCCACCAGCCGGTTGGTGCCGCCGCGCGCGAACCACACGCCACCATCCTTTTCCAGCTTGTGGATGAGTGCGTAGATCGAACTGGTCGTCATCGGATTGCCGCCGACCAGCAGCGAGTGGAAGCTCAGGGCCTGCCGCAGATAATCATGGCTGACATATTTGCTGACGATCGAATAGACGCTGCGCCACGCCTGATATTTGGCAAGGCTCGGCGCGGCCTTGATCATCGAGGCGAAATCCAGAAACGCGACATGGCCGAGCTTCTCATAACCTTCGTGAAACACGCCCGCCGAATACTCAACAAACTTGGCATAGCCCGCCACGTCCGCCGGGTTGAGCTTGGCGATTTCCACATTCAGCGCGGTTTCGTCGTTTGAATAATCGAAGGTGGTGCCGTCTGGCCAGTGCAGGCGGTAAAAGGGCATGACGGGATCGAGCGGCACATCGGCTGCCATGTCATGCCCGGTCAGGCCCCACAGCTCTTGCAGGCAGGCGGGATCGGTGATGACGGTTGGTCCGGCATCAAAGGTGAAGCCGTCCTTCTCCCAATAATAAGCGCGCCCGCCCGGCTTGTCCCGCGCTTCGACAATGGTCGTGTCTATGCCGCCCGCTTGCAGGCGGATGGCAAGAGCCAGCCCGCCAAAGCCTGATCCGATGATGATGGCGCGTTTCACGCGTGGTGCGTCCCTGTTTTTCAGCGGCCCGCAAGAGCCTTGATCGCCCGGGTGATAGGGACAGGCGGCTTGCCCGACAAGATGCGCATTTTATCCGCCAAGGTGGAGCGCGCGGCATAGAAGCGGGCAATCAGATCGGCATCGCGCCGGTAGAATTGCTCCAATATGCGGTAACGCACAGGAGGCTCAGCGGCGCGGAACATCATGCGCGTCAGCCAGCGATAGAAGCGGCGGTCTGCCCAGGCCGCGCGCGCTTGCGCCTTGCTGCGGGCTGCGATGGTGGGCGTGTCGAGCGTGGCGCTTTCTGCAATCGCCACCGCCATGCGCACCGCATCGGGCAAGGAATAGCCGGTCAGGGGATGAAACAGCCCGGCGCGGAGCCCGGCGCGCGCACCGTCGCCGCCATCGGCCCAGAAGCGGTCAAAATCGCCGCCCATCGCCACGGGCAGGCAGCCGGTTTCCTCATGACCAATCTCGGTGACAACCCAGCCCCGGCGGGAGGCATAGTCGGTGATCCGCCCGCGCAATGCGCCCGTGTTCAGCTCTGGTGTGTCGCTGTAATAAGTGTCTTCCACGAACACATGCTCTTCATCGAAGGGCAGGCAATAGACGAAGCGATAGCCGTCAATCTGCGCCACGCGCGCATCCATCACGATAGGACAGGAGAGGCCGTGGCCGCCCTTCACGCGCAGCAATTGGCCCATGAATTTCTGCCAGCCCAGATCAAGCGCCGCCATCGGGCCGGGCCCGCGCGCGTCGATGATCAGCGGGGCGATGATCGAACTGCCATCCTCCATCCGGATATGCTGACCATCCAGCGCCGCGACGCGCCCCTGAATGATGCGATCCGCGGGCATCACTTCACGCACCCATTTGTCTAGCCGGGCAGACAGGATGGAATTGTAAATGCCGGGCAGGCTGCGCGAATGGGCGGGGAAGTGGACATCATAGCCCTCCCAGCTCTGGCAGATCAGCGGATTGATCAGCCAGCGATGGTCCGGCGCAATGTCATCATCAAAGAAGGACCAGATATGATCTCCGCCCAGCCTGTCCCCGGATTCGACAATGCGCACATCAAGGTCCGGGCGACGCTCGGCGAGTGCAAGTGCAATCAGGCAGCCCGCGAGCCCGCCGCCCGCAATCGCGACATCACAAGGGGGGGATGAACTCATTGGGCCTGTGTGAGCGCGTCCACCACGGCCCGCACCTTCTTCTGCCGCCATTGCGGTGTGGGGGCGAGCAGCCAATAGGTGGCACGGGTCGGCACCGGATCACCAAAGGCAATGATACGCCCCGCAGCCAGATCGGCCTGAGCAAGCAAGGCAGGCACGCAGGCGCGGCCAAAGCCTGAGGCAGCGGCATCAAGCGCCAGCCCCGCATCAGCGACCTTCACAGCGGCCTCGCCACTTTCCGGGCAGCCGGGCCAATGGATCGTAGTTTCAGGGCCATTGGGGGTTCCAACGGTCTGCCAAGCGCCTTCACCAAGCGCCACGCCTTCAAGCTCGCCCGGCGTTTCGCCAAAGCGGATGGCAAGATCGAGATTGGCTTCGGTGAAATCCAGATCGCCATCGCTCGCCACCAGTGCGAACTTCAGGTCCGGATCAGCCTGGCCATAAGCGGCGAGGCGCGGGGCGAGCCATTTGGCGGTGATATCGCGCGGCGCGGCTATCGTCAGGAATTTGCTCGATTGGGCGGACTGCATCGCCCGCACGCCATCTTCAAATTGCAGGAAGCCTGCGCGGATCGCGTCGAGCCCGTTTTCCGCCTCGGGCGTCAGCTCCAGCCCCTTGGGCGTACGGCGGAACAGCACGACGCCCAGAACATCTTCCAGCGCGCGGATCTGCTGGCCCACGGCGGCTGGCGTCACAGCCAGTTCGTCTGCTGCGCGCGTGAAGGATAGATGCCGCGCGGCGGCATCAAACACCCGCAGCCCGTTGAGCGGCAGATGCGTGCGCTTCATCGGGCCACAACCGGGGCGGCAAGCGAGAATTGCGGGATCGCCACGTCAAAGCGCGATCCATCCTCACCCATCATGCCATAGCTGCCGACCATGCTGCCCGAGGGCGTGGAGAGCGGGCAGCCCGAGACATAATCATAAGGCTGGCCTGTGCGGATGATCGGCTGTTCGCCAATCACGCCTTCGCCTTCCACATGGCTTTCTGCGCCGCGCGCGTCGCGGATCAGCCATTGGCGGGTGAGCAATTGCACCGCCATGTCGCCATGATTTTCAACGCGGATATGATAATGCCAGAACCAGCGCGCGCGGGCAGGATCAGACTGTTCCGCCATGAAGCTCACCGACACACGGACGATGATGCCGCGCGTTTCCGCCACATAGGGGAAAAGGCGGATCAAAGCCCGGCGGCCTTCAACGCCTGATCCATATCTTCGATCAGGTCATCCACATCTTCAAGGCCGACATTGATGCGCAGCATCCCTTCGCCCACGCCCGCCGCCTCGCGACCTTCCGGCCCCATATTATGATGGGTGGTGGAGGCGGGGTGGCACATCAGGCTCCGCGCGTCTCCGATATTGTTCGAAATATCAATGAGTTGTAGCGCGTCAAGCAAGGCGTGCGCCTGCTTGCGCCCGCCATCGAGCACGAAGGAGAAGATCGGCCCGGCGGCCTCCATCTGGCTCATCGCCAGATTATGCTGCGGGTGGCTGGACAGGCCGGGATGCAGCATAACCGGCACTCGACCCTCCATGAAACGCCCCAGCTTGAG